>NZ_JBWHZN010000002.1:0-115166 GCF_056484025.1 Arthrobacter sp. JDC6 | reverse complement strand
AAGACATGTCAGATGTCCCCTCCGTCCCCGGGATGAGAGTCTGTACGCTCCTGTCGGCTAGCTTCACCATGCAGCGTTAATCCGAGCGAGTTCGTGTCTCCAAGCCGTTTGCGTGTTGAACGACCCACCGAGGTCTGGCAGTTCAGCCATGTCCGAGTCTGGGAGGTCTTTGAGCGCTCCCCCAGCTGAAGTCACCTGAAGCGACAACCCTGCAAGGGTATCTACGCTGATTGCCTGGAGTACTGCTTGCTCCACGCTCCCTGCGGCGCTGGTCAGCCCGTGTCCGCGGAGCAGCACGACAGGACGATCACCCATGGCGTGGAGCATTTCCGCAGCCAACTGGCGGTTCCTGACCAGTACTCCCCGCGGATACACGGGTACCCCGCCTGCTGCCAGGCGGGTGCCTGGAATATCGAAGGCTCCGACGATCGGGCGGATGCCAAGCCCGGCGAGGTCAGCTGCGACGACCCGAGGCGGGTGCGCGTGGACGACCGCGTTGATGTCGGGGCGTTGGCGTAACAGTTCCGTGTGCAGGGGGAGTTCGTTAGGGGCGGAGTATCCCCCCTCCAACTCGCCTTCAGCAGCGGGGTTGCCGTCAAGGTCGACCAAACGGATGTCGCTGGCTTCGGTGAATGCCAGCCCGCGCTCCTGGGGACCCCTACATCGGACCAGCAGGCTGTTCTCGCCGATTCGAAGGCTGATATGGCCGAGGATGCCGTCTGCCAGGCCACGGTGTGCCAGCACACGGCAGGCCAAAGCAATCGCTTCCCTCGCCCCTGCATGTGTCAGGGGTGACCAAGTCTGTCCCATCAGGATGCCGCCAAGGGTTGGGGGTCTAGCATTGGTTCGAGTTTCTCCCGCAGTTCTTGAACTGTTATTCCCGTACCCATGCCGCGGCGGCAGGCCAGGAGCGCCTTAGGCCAGTTCACGATGGCGGCACCACTCAGGCTGGTGCCGTCAACCGTATATAGCGCGGCGAAGCGCCCGTGAACTTCCGGATGTCCGATAACGACGTGTTCAGCCTTTCCGCCCACCCGGCCTACCACCTGGATCTTCCAATCGTGTTGGTCGCTCCAGACGTACTCGACGGGAGTGTAGGCGCGGGGAGTCTCCGGATGCGTGATGTTGTAAGCCACGCACGCGGCCTGCTCGACGGCGTTGGTCCAGTGCTCGATCCGGATATCTTCGCCATGTTTTTGGTGCCGCCATCGTGCAACGTCGCCGACGCCATATATGTGTGGGGCATCCACGGTGCGGCAGTATTCGTCGAGCACCAGGCCGTTGTCCACGAGCAGACCGGAAGATGCGAGCCAGGCGTCGTTGGGAACGGCGCCAATGCCGACCAGAATTGTGGCGGCCTCCAGGTTCTGACCGTTGGTAAGCCGCAGGGCGAAAGAGCCCTGTTCGCCGTCGATGGACTCGACTCCGGTACCAAAGATTGTCTTCACGCCATTGCTACTGTGAAGGTCTCCGAACCACTGTCCGACTTCCGCGTTGAAGATGCGGCTCATAGGGATCGGGAGTGGGTCGATAACTGTCACTTCCAGACCAAGCGCCCGCGCTGTCGCCGCGGCTTCGGCGCCGATGAAACCTGCGCCGACAACAGCCAGATGTCCACCCTTCGCGAGGTCCGCACGGAGGCTGCGGCCGTCGTCGAGGGTGCGAAGAACATGGATGCCAGGCCGCTGCCCCCACGGCGATGGGCGGGCGGAGGCGCCTGTGGCTTGACCAGGTTGTCGAAGTGCAGAGCTTCCTGACCTTGCAGATTCAGCAGGTTTCCTGCGATGTCGATCCCGGTTGCTGCACGTCCAAGTTGCAGCTCTATTCCTAATTCCTGGGCTTGGTCGCGGTCCAGTAGGCAGATGGAGGCTTCAGTTGCTGTACCTGCCAGGACAGTTTTGGACAACGGCGGCTTGTCGTAGGGCAGTTCCGTTTCTTCACCGACGAGAACGATACGTCCTTCGTATCCCTCCAGGCGTAGGGACTGTGCGGTCCGTACACCCCCGATGGAGGAGCCCACGATGACAGTTACTGTATTCAATTAGTCCTCCACTATCAGGGCGGAAACGGGGCAGCTGCGGGCTGCCTCCACGACCCGGGCCCGGTCAGCCTCGGGTACTTCAGTCTTGAGGAGGACTACGATCCCGTCGTCATCCAGATCAAAATAATCGGTCGCCCCGACAACGCAGTTGGCGTACCCCTGGCAGGCTGCTAGGTCTGCTTTTACGACTGGCATGCTCAAACTCCTTGGCCTAAGTGTTGCTGTTCTTCTTGAATTGGGGCGGTCGTTCATCCTCGGCGATGAGCGGACCGAATGGATTTCCGATCATGGCCGAAAACGTTGCCGGCGCCTGCCATGTCAGCGCCTCGAGTTCCAGCGGGCACAATGAAACCCACTGCGCGGAGCGCGGGGATTTGATCATCAGCCGGGAGCCATTGCGGGTCTCCACCCTTGTGATGTGCACCTCGGAAAACTCATTGGCAATCACGATCGGAGCGCCAGTGGCATGCGCTTCCAGCCGGACGCGTTCCTCTGCCGCGCGAATGGCGGCAAGGCGGTCTTCTTCCTCGCCTTCCCAACCAATTTTCATAGGAATATGGCCAGATTCTGCATGCGGATAACCGACTCATCCACCATGATGGTCCGACGCGCCAGTTCCCATCCGGTACCGGTGCGGCGCAGAAGGTCCTCACGTCCGGCGGACACCGTAGCGGCCTCCCGTACATCGCCCCTGCTGCGGAAGAGCAGCACCGCCGAATCAACGATGATTTCGTTCGGGTTGTCTGTGCGGAACGTCCGAACGTTCGTGATGTAGTGGCGCAACCGTGAGGGAGGGTCTTCGGTCCAGGCATGCTCTGTGGCAAACCGGGCTACCCGTCGGCTGAGCGAGTACCTGTTTTCATCAAGATGGGCCATACCGGGGGACGTGCTGTAGCCGGCACCCAGGGCGGTCGTCACCCGCACGGGCATCAGATAATGCACGTCCTCAGCAATCCGTGCCATCCATGCGTCATAGTCCTGGGCGTCCAGGAGGTAGGCTTCGTCAACCAGCCAACGGTGCGCCTGAAGGTGGAGCGCATCATCGAACGGGAGGGATTCCCCTATCCTCTGGGTGCGTGGGGCATGGCCACCGAGAACAGACTGCTCCGAAAGGGTCTTGCCGTTGCGATCGGTTTCAACGCTCATGGCCTAGGCCTCCTTTGTGAGGATCGGGTCGGCTGGGATGGCAGTGCTCCCGACGGCGGCCCGTGAAGGATCCGCCTCGGTGGCCGCGGGTGCCTGAATAGGATCGGTTCCGACGTGCAGCTGGGCCGCTTTCTCCATCGGTCGTTCGAGGTGATCAGCCCACCGCAGCAGGAGTTCACGCTGGTTGTATTCGCTGTAGCCGATTCGTGTGGAACCTGGTCCTGAATACTCATCTGAGGTCAGGGGTTCTACGACGTTCTGCCCGTTTTCCAGCATGCCCATCCGGCTGTTGAGCAGGAGGCGGCGGGCCATAGGGCCGCCCGCCGTGCTCGTCAGCGAGACCCAGTTTTCAACGTCGTCTTGTTCAAACATGCCGCCGCTGCCAAAGCACATGAGATATGCCTTGTACGAAAGGGCTTTGAACTCCTCTGACGCGTTCTTGTCCACGGCAAACCACGAAACGATTTCGGTCTCGTCCTCGCTGATGGGCTGCCATTGGCGGATGGAGATAAACGGCAGGACTTCGTCGGAGTCCTCTTCTACGCGGGGCCAGTTGTGGACGAAGCTCATGTTTGGGAAGACCGATGCGGCCGAGACCATGAATCCGTCCTTGCCGACTACATCAAGCTGCTCCTGGCTCCATTGCTCCTTCATCCGCGCGATCATGTCGTCGGGGTAGCCGACATAGCGAAGCCGTTCCTCCAAGGTGCCCTCGGGGAGCTTGTAGGTGGTACCGCCGCCGTTGCCGGCCCAGTAGGTTGTTCCGTCCTTGCGCTTCTCAGCCTTGGGTTCGCGGAAGAGACCGATTTCAACAACTGACGTGTGCGTTTGGGGAGTGTGGTACATGTCGCCGGCGAAGTTTTCGGCGCCGATCTTCCAGTTCGCTTTGACACGCCAGCGCTGGGGGCCCCGGAGTTCGATGCCGTCAGCGCTTTGCTTGGTGTAGTAATCCATGTAGAACTTGAAGTCGCCCAGGAAGTCCTCAAGGGGTTCCGCGTCAGGGTCAAGGCTGATGAAAATCAGACCGTTGTATACCCCCAGAGAAGGAGCGGGGAGCAGAGTCTGACCTTTTTTCTTGAAGCCTTCTTCCCCACCGTAGGCCTCTTTGTGGAACGGCAGACCCACGATGCGACCATCGTTGCGGTAGGACCAGCCGTGGTAGGGGCAGCGGAAATGCGAGGCGTTTCCCATCTCGGCCCGGCAGACCTGCATTCCCCGGTGGAGGCACATGTTAAAGAGAGCACGGATCTCGCCCTTTTCGTCTCGGGAAATGATGAATGAATCTTCGAGTACACGGCGCACTACGTAGTCGCCGGCTTCGGGCACTTCGGACTCGTGGGCAACGAAGAGCCAACTCCGTCCGAATAGGCGCTCCTTTTCGAGCTCGAAGATCTCCTTATCGTTGTAAATGTGTGCAGGAATCATGCCGCGCTGCACGTCCTGGATAACGCTGGTCTGGTCTGTCATGAGAGGTCTCCTTCGTTGGGCCCGCATGTCTTCTCTGTGTTGCAGAGAAGGTTTCTGTAATCAAGAGGATGACGCAAAATGTGAGGTTCGTCAACCCCTCTCGATTCCGTGAAGAAGCATCGTCGGAATCAATGGCCGTTTTCAGGCAGATCAGAGTCGCGTGCGGCCCGGTACACCTTCGGAAGCCTGCACCTCTGGGAGGGCATCGGCATTGTCCCCGTCGTCGTCGGTCTCCTCGGCGGTGCCGAAGTGCTGCAGTCCATGCTCGACAAAGACGGTGACACCAAGACGGCCGTGCCGCCACACCTTGGCGGCATCCTCGTCGGCGTCAAGGATTCCTTTCGCCACTGGTCGTTGATGCTGCGCACCAGTGCCATCGGTGCCGTCCTGGGAATGATGCCCGGTCTCGGAGGATCGGTGTCCCAGTTCATCGCCTACGGCCACGCCAAGCAAACCTCGAAGCATCCCGAGGAGTTCGGCAACGGTTCGATCGAGGGCGTGATCGCCGCAGGTGCGACCACGACAGCGAAGGACGGGGGCCACCTCGTACCGACGATCGCCTTCGGCGTGCCGTCGGGCGCGAGCATGGCGGTGCTACTCGGCGCGTTCCTGATCCTCGGCCTGAATCCTGGCCCCGAGATGCTGGGCGAGCACCTCAACGTGACGCTCTCGCTCGTGTGGATCATCGTGCTGAGCACGATCGCGGCTGTCATCCTCGGCTACCTGCTGATCCGTCCCCTTGCCAAGCTCACCTCGGTGACCGGAAGGCTGCTCGTACCGTTTCTCATCACGATGCTCACCATCGGCGCATTCTCGAACACCAGCTCGCTCGACGACGTCTGGATCATGCTCGTCTTCCTCGCCATCGGCGTGATGTGCAGCCGCTTCAAGTGGCCCCGCATCCCGCTGCTGCTTGGTCTGGTGCTCGGCGAGATCCTCGAGCGGTACTTCACCGTCAGCTACGCGCTGTTCCAGTTCAACTGGCTCAGCCGGCCCGGCGTGATCGTCATCGAGGTCATCATCGCCGGCATGATCATGTTCACCGCGGTCCGCACCGCTCGCAAAAAGCGCGCCGATAAGCGCGAGCTCCTGGCCACCGGAGGTCTCGTATGAGCACCGAAATGATCCACTCCATCGAAGGCGACGGCGAGGGCGGCTCGCGGGGGCGCCACGTGCACAAGCCCGATCTGATCATCACATCCGTGCTGCTCGTCGTGTTCGTCGTGGCGTTCCTGATGGCCACGGGCTGGAGGGACCTCGCCGCCTACTTCCCTCTCGGCGTCAGCGGCGTGGGTGTGATTGCCAGCGCCTCCTTACTCGTACGGGTGCTGTTCTTCCCGCCCAAGCCGGCCGCCCCGAAGACCAACGTGCCCGAGGCCGCCAAGTCGGTGGCCGAGCAGGAGTACGAGTTCTTCAAGAACCTCTCGACGCGGGACTGGATCACCTCGCTCGGCTGGCTCGGCGGCTTCTTTGTCGCACTGTCGGTCTTCGGTATCTACCTCGCCATGGTCGCCTTCACCGTAGGTTACCTGCGCTTCCAAACCGCCAAGTCGTGGTGGTTCGCCGCCATCTACGCGGCCCTGCTCGGCGGCGTCATCTACGTGGTCTTCGCGATCGCCCTCAAACTGCCGCTGCCGGGCGGGCTGCTCGGCCTCGCCTGAGCGCCCGTTTCCCTGCTCTCCCTTCCCGCGTCACCGCCCGGCCGCCTATGGTCCGGGCGCACCAAAATCGAAAGGACCCGTCCCAATGCGTAAGCTCGCACTCGGCCTCGCCGCCCTCGCCCTCGCCGGCGGCGCACTCACAGGCTGCTCGTCGGCAGGTGCCACCGGCGCGTCAACCTCCCCGGAGGACGCAGCGGCCAAACTGAAAAACCAGACGATCACGCTGGTCGTCCCGTTCGACCCGGGCGGGGGCTACGACGCCTACGCCCGCATGTTGGCCCCGAAGCTTGCCGACGAGCTCGGCGCTACAGTAATTGTCGAGAACAAGCCCGGCGCGGGCGGCATCCTCGCCACGAACGAGTCCGTGCACGCCAAGCCGGACGGGAAAACCCTCGTGCTGCTCAACGGCCCCGGCCACCTCGGTGCTGCGATCGCGAAGACCAACGGCGTCCGGTACGACGCGAAGACAATGAGTTACATCGGCCAAATCAGCTCCGAACCCGACGTGCTCGCCACCAGCAAGTCCTCCAGCATCGCGTCAGTGGACGACATCGCTGGCAAACGCTTCGCGGCCACCGGCCCCGGCTCAAACGAGTACATCGACGCCGTAGTTCTGAACCAGCTCCTTGGCATGGACAACCAGGTCGTGACCGGTTTCAAGTCCAGCAACGAGGCCAGCCTCAACGTTATCCAGGGCAACGTCGAGCTGCATTCGCGCTCGTTCGGCAGCCAGCAGCCAGGTATCAACGCCGGCGATCTTAAACCGATCCTCGTCATCGGCGAGAACACCGGTGAGAAGGAGATCAAGGACGTCGACAACCTCCTCGACGTGGTGAAGGGCGACCAGAAGGAACTCGCAACGCTGCACACGAAGCTCATCTCCAGCGGCCGCCTCCTCGCGGCCCCCCCAGGAATGGACCCGGGCACGCTGCAGACAATCCGCGACGCCTTCGAGAAGGTCATGACCGACAAGGCCTTCATCAAGGCTGCCGCCGACACCAAGCGGCCGGTCCACTATACGAGCGGCGACGACGTGCAGAAGCTCGTCAACGACGTGATGGGCTCACCACAGGAGTACGTCGACCTCATCACGAAGGCCTACACGGGCTGATCACCGACGTTCAACAGGGGGTGTCCCAGAAACCCTCCTGGGACACACCCCGTCTTTGCCTCAGGACCGAGGTAAGGCCGACCCGGATGCCGGCGAGATGACCTTTGCCCGGAAGAGCGTGCGCGCCATGCGCGCGAAACGATCGATAACGAGCGGCAAGGGCAAGCCCGATTGGCTACGGACGTTCTCCGCCGGCACCGGATCCGTCCCCACGCAATCACCCGCATCCATTGCATAATCAACGATGCCCTGCGCGAGGATGACGCCGTCCTGCTTGACGACCGCGCAAGCGCCGACCACGCCCATCGGTGTCCAAATCGTTCCGCCTGCCTGCAGGCTCACCTGCATTCCCAGCTGGCGCAACGAGGCGAGCACCCATTCAGACGCGGCTTCGAGCGGGTCCTCCGTTCCGCTGATCCCGAGCGTTTCCCTGGTGGCGATCGTCGACCACAGGATGGCCGCAGGTCCGGCAGCAAGCCACTGCCCACCGGGCGTGGGGCGCGCAACAACGGGCACGTCCTCCCGCGGCGCTGTGCGAGACGCTTCCTCCGCGACCAGCACGACGGTCCGGTCCGGCTGCCAGAGACGCATCACCGCCCCCCGTCGTCCCGCAGAGACGTCCGAAACGAGGCCGAGGTCACGGGCGACGCCATCGAGGGGAGCTCGCGGCTCCGGCTCCACATGAAGCTCCCAGCACGGACGCATGCTTCCATCATAGGGGCCTGGTTCGGGACGAACGGGCGGCGGAAGTCAGTGACAATCTCAATGACCGGTCGACACACCACCGGATCCTCGGCTCTCCCGATCCAGGGTCTCGTCATGTCCGCGTCATGTCCAAGTTTTCCGACCCGTTCGCTGGGGAAGGGGCCAACCAAGGCGTGTGAAGCGTCCCCGATCGTTGGCGAGCCGGTCTTCTAGGACGACCGCGGTCCATTCCGATACCTGGACGAGAGACTATCGGGCCTGGACGGTGAGCCCTGCGGGCTTTCGAACCACAACCGTTTGCTGGACCCTGACCATTCCTCTACAGACACATCACCGCCTTTGATTGTCGGCGCTCGAACACCCACCGTCCCCGTTGTTGCAACGGCAGAGCGGGCATCGAAGCCATTAGAACGACATCAGGGTGGTCAAGAACAAAGGCCTACCACTGCCTCTGCTGTACAGAACTTTTATCTGGACAGCAGTAAAGTGATGTGTTTCACTTGTACAACCACGGATCTGACACGAAGATGAGGGAGAGCCGAATGAGTTTTGAACCAATGGGACGCCGCGGATTTATCAAGATCACAGCGGCAGCGGGCGGGACGTTATTTCTGGGAGGCCTCACGGCGTGCGGCCAGGACAGCGGCGGCAGCGGCGGGGGTAAGAAGGGATATTCCGGCGACGTTGCTATTACTGGTCTGGCCAGTCTTATTCATTCCGCCCCCTTCTTTATCGCCCAGACGGAAGGCTACTACGAGGAAGAGGGGCTGACCCTTGAGCATATTCAGTTCCCAGGGGGGCTTGACACTGTTCGAGGAATCGAATCCGGCATAGGTTTCGGTACGTCGTCCACTATTCCCGTCTTTATCGCGGCCGAGAAGGGCATGGACGTAAAAATCTTCGGCAATGTTTATACGGCGGCTTCTGTCGACTTCATTGCGCTGCCCGACTCTCCCGTCACCTCCATTGAGGATGTCAGGGGCAAGAAAGTGGCAGTCAGCACGCCAGGATCAAACTCCTCGTATTTCGCAGACCGCACGCTGCGGGCCGCTGGCTTAGTCCCAGGCAAGGACGTTGAACTTATCAGCGTCGGCTCAGCGAGCGATTCGTGGACCGCCGTCTCCCAGAAAGTTGTTGACGTAGCGTGGACGGCTTCGCCGCTTTCCGAGAAAATCGCCTCCGAAAGCGGAGCGAAGGTGATCTGGCGTTCCCGCGACTACGTAACGGACTGGTCGGACACCTGCCTCGTCGCGACAGGATCCTTCATCGACGAAAATACCGAGGCGTTGAAGGGCTGGGGCCGTGCGCTCAAGAAGGCGATGGACCTGATTACCAACGACCTCGAAAAGGCCGCCGACGCCTACGGGAAGGCAATCAAATACGAGCCCAAGGTGGCTCTTGAGGCGCTGAAGAACTCGCAGAACTTCTACAGCCTGGACTTCACCGATGCCCAGCTGGCCGCCGTCGTCGCCGCCGGTAAAGAACAAGGCCAGATCACCAAAGAACCGGACATGAACGCCATCGTTATGAGGAACTTCCTTTCATGAGCCAGATATCCCCGATCGATTCAGTAGGACACGACAGTGACGTCGTTTTCGACAATATCGGAATGACTTTCGGCACCGCGACAGGAGTCACCCACGCAGTCGCTAACGTTTCGGGCGCCATACCGGAAGGCAAATTCGTTTCCGTTATCGGTCCCAGCGGCTGCGGAAAAAGCACCTTGCTTGACATGGTCGGCGGCCTGCTGAAGCCCACGCAGGGTTCGGTCAGCATAAACGGTGAAAGCGTGACCGGCCCCCGGCGGGACACTGCCATGGTGTTCCAAGAAGACTCCACCCTGCACTGGCGCACGGTCCTGGACAATGTCGCTTTCGGCCTCGAGGTCAAAGGCGTCCCGAAAGCGGAGCGCCATGAGCGCGCCCGCCGCATGATCGAACTTGTCGGGCTCACCGGTTTCGAGGACCACCGCCCCGGCCAGCTTTCCGGAGGAATGAAGCAACGTGTTGCGATCGCACGGGCCTTGGCCATGGAGCCGCGCGTCCTGCTCATGGATGAGCCTTTTGGCGCCTTGGACCAGCAGACCCGGCAGTTCATCGGCCGGGAACTGCTCCGTATCTGGGAAAAGACACGCAATAGAGTCCTGTTCATCACCCACGATATCCAGGAAGCCGTGTACCTTTCCGACGAGGTTTGGGTCATGTCAGCCAGGCCCTCCGTTGTCAAAGAGGTGGTAACCATCGATCTGCCACGGCCCCGGCCGGAGGGAACCCACGCGCTGCCAAGGTTCCGTGAGTTGGAAGACCACCTCTGGGCGCTGGTAAAGGTTGAGGCGGAGAAAACGTTGGGACCAGGGGCGCGGCTGGCGTGAGCGTTCTGGAGAAGACCCCGGCCGTGCCGGCCAAGCAAAAGGCCGCTATGGTACCGCGTTCATCGCTGGTCGTTTGGGCAATCATTGTGACGCTTGTCGTTGTCCTTGAGCTCACTACCAGAACCGGCATGATCAGCCGGTCCCTCATGGTGCCACCATCGGAGATTCTGACCCGGCTGGCCTCGATCGTCCCGACGGAACAGTTTGGCCAGGACGCAGCCCGAACCCTTACTACCATTCTGGTGGCGTTCACCATCGGACTTGTGCTGGGAGTCCCGCTCGGGGTTTTCTTGTGGCGGGTACCGGCTGCAGGGCGCATCCTTGAGCCCTTCATCGTCACCGGCTATGCAATGCCCACTTTGTTGTTTTATCCGGTTCTTTTGGCCGTGATGGGACTCAACGCGGGACCGATCATCGTTATAGCCGCATCGATGTCCCTGATTCCAATTGCGCTGACCACGATGGTTGCCCTGAACGCCATCAAGCCTATTCTTCACAAGCTCGCCAATTCGGTCAGCGCCTCCCCGCGGCAGTACTACTTAAAAGTTCTCTTTCCGGCGGCGACGCCGCTTATTTTCCCGGGCGTGAAGCTCGGATTTATCTACGCCGTCATCGGCACCGTTGCCATGGAGTTCATCCTCGCGTCCCAAGGAGTCGGCTTCCGCGCCGGCTTCTACTACCGGGAACTGAACACAGCAGACATGTGGGCCTATATCGCTGTTGTCATCGTCCTCAGCGTACTGGTCAACAGCGTGCTTACCTGGCTGGAGAAACGCATCAGAAGGGACATGCTGTGAGTACCGATGTAACGATTCCTTCGTTGCCGACAGTCACCACTCAACAGAGTGCGAACAGATCCAGGGTCATCCGGGACAACGTGTGGCGTGCTGCCGTGTTGGTGGCCTTGGTGCTCCTGTGGGCACTGCTGTCTTCCATAAGTGACCTCGTCGCTTCGCCCACTGACTCGCTCAACGCGCTGGCGAAGCGCTTCGCCGATGGCTCCATTTACCGGCACCTCAACGCGACCTTGCAGGCGGTGGCTATCGGTTTCCTCATCGCTGCTGCCATAGGCTTTCCACTGGGCTATGCCATTGGCCGGAGCAAGTTTCTCGGTGCCGTCTTCGATCCCATCGTCGCAGGCGCCTTCGCCATCCCGCGCGTAATCTTTTTTCCCATCCTTCTCCAGATTTTCGGAGTGGGTGTGGGAGCGCAATCGGCGATGGCCGCGCTGGCAGCGGTATTCCCCATCATGGTCTCAACAACCGCAGGCGTCCGCGCCATCAACCCGCTCCTGCCCAAGCTGGCACGCTCGCTGAGCCTATCCCCGCTGCAGACGGTGACCAAGATATACATTCCGGCCATGGCACCCTCGCTCATGGTTGGCATCCGTATCGGTTTCAGCATCGCGTTCATCAACGTGATCATCGCCGAATTCTTCGCTGCGCGTGCCGGTCTCGGGCTTTTGGCGCTGCGGGCCTACGGCATGCTGGACCTGCCAACCATGTACGGCATCATCGTGCTCCTCGCTGCGATCGCACTGGCCGGGAACCTCGCCCTGTGGGCAGTCGAACGGCGGCTGGGCAACAAGGTCTAGCCCCAGGGGGCCTGCACGCCCGCTTGCCTACGTGTCTGAGTACTGAAACGCTCTAAGAAAGGGGAAAGCATGTCTGCGACTGCTGCCCGAGAGGAATACCAGAGGTTAAGGTCCCAATTCAAGGAAAAGGGACTGGGCGGAAGGATCGGTTTCGGGAGCCGCCCGGCGCTTCTGGTGGTTGACATGATCCGCGGATTCACGGATTCAAGATCGCCCTTGGCCGGAGACCTTGACGAACAGCTAAAGGCAGCCCAGGAACTTCTTGGAAGAGCTCGGGGCGCTGGCGTTCCGATCATCTTTTCAACTGTCGCGTACGACACCGACCTGCAGGAGGCCGGTAAATGGATCCGGAAAATCCCGTCCAACAGCTGGTTGGTTGAGGGAAGCGAATGGGTGGAACTCGACGACAGGCTCGAGCGCCAAAACAATGAAATGCTGCTCGTGAAAAAGTATGCATCCTGCTTTTTCGGCACCGATCTCGCGGCCCGTCTGGTGTCCAAAGGCATCGATACGCTGATCCTCATCGGCGGCACCACCAGCGGATGCATCCGGGCTACCGCCGTGGATTCATGTTCCTACGGATTCCACACCATCGTTGTTGAGGAGGGCGTCGGAGACCGGGCCGAACTGCCGCACCTCGCCAGCCTTTTCGACATTGACAACAAATACGGCGATGTTGTCGGTCTGGAAGAAGCAAACACCTATCTCGAACATGTCCGCGGGTAAGCCCGGCACGGCGCAGAAATCGCCGTGCCGGCTCTCTAACCGGACTCCGACCCAAGGGCGGCGTGCCATCATCCTGCAAAGGCCAGACCGTGGGCCTGTCCGGCGCTGACAGAATCCTGAGCATTGCCGCGACGGTATTGTTCTCGTTCGCCCTTGGAACCCTGGCAGTGGTGGTGCCGATATTGGCCATTGCCGTGGGGTACAGCACGGTCGAAGTCGGAATGATGGTTGCACTTGCAGCAGTCTCGCAGTTAGTGACCCGGATCTTCCTGGGAGCACTGATGCGCAGGGTCCCAGACAAAGCCCTCCTCGTGGGAGCAGCGCTCATGATTGCCGTCTCGTGCGCTCTGATCGCAGTCTCAGATGCATTGGCAATTTTCGTAGTATCCCAGCTGGTCCAGGGCTCGGCTCGAGCCTTGTTCTGGACCAGCAGCCAGACGCACGCCGTCCGCATGTCGACCTCGTCTGTCAAGGGACTGACTGACGTGAATCTCGCCGCAGGGGTCGGAGCACTGCTGGGGCCTGCACTTGCCGGTTATCTCTGGGAACTTTCGACACCGCTGCCGCTGATCGTGGCGGCAGCGGCAGGATCGGCGGCCGTCATCCCTGCTGCCCTTCTGACTAGGCTTCCTGTGTTCGCTCCGGAGCATGCCACAGGCGGAATAATGGCGCGAGGCCTCTGGCGGCGCCCTGGCGTCGATGCCGCCTGCTGGATGAACGCTGGAGCGGGCGCCTGGAAGAGCCTCTTGGACTCCTACGTTCCCATCGTGCTCTCCCTTGCCGGCCAACCCGTCGCCGTCATCGGAATCCTGGTAGCCATACCCAACGCTGCCGTCCTGGCCGGAAGTGCATCTGCGAGCTGGCTGCGCAGGCGGGGAAACAGGACGTCCCTTCTCACGGGCCTCCTGGCCACGGGGACGGGCTTGGCCGCGGCGGGGCCACTGGCCGGCGCCGCAGTTGCCGCCGCCGCCGCCCTCGCTGTTTCCGGCGTTGGTGCCGGGATCCTCCAGACTGTCGGACCGGCCATAGCTGCAGATGAAGTGCACCCGGAAGAACGCGGGGATGCTCTCTCCCTGACTGGCACGGTACGGGCTTCAGCGCTCTTCCTAACACCGTTTGTGATGGCACTGCTGGTCAGCGTGGTCCCTGTTGCCGCAGCGCTGGTCACGGCCGGCGTCCTCATGACCCTTCCAGCAGCTGGAAGTATCCGCAGAAAAGACCTTCCAGCGCAGATCGCGCCAACAGAATCAGGTCCAGGCAGGCCGCTCCAACAAACTCAGCTTGAAGCTCCCGAGAAAAAGGTGCCCGATGACAACTGAAACGACTGACACCACTGCTTCGGACATTCCCCGGCTGAAATTGCCGCACGGACACACCATTCCCCGGCTTGGCCTCGGAACCTGGCCGATGCTGGAAGACGAGTGCGAAACTGCGGTGCGTTTCGCACTGCAGAGCGGTTACCGCCTGGTCGACACCGCGTTCCAGTACAGAAACGAAGAAGCAGTCGGCCGGGGCATCCGCACCGCCGGCGTCCCCCGATCCGAATTATTTATTTCCAGCAAGTTCAACAAAGAGTCCCACAGCATCGATGGAGTGCAGCGCGCCTACGACGAGAGCCTGCGCAAACTCGGCCTTGACCATCTGGACATGTTCATGTGTCACTGGCCGGTTCCGGCCTTGGGCAAGTACGTGGACGCCTGGAAGGGCCTTGTGAAGTTGCTGGAGGAGGGCCGTGTAAAAGCCATTGGAGTTTCAAATTTCAAACCAGCCCACCTGAAGGACATTATCGATGCAACGGGAGTAGTTCCGGACGTAAACCAGATCCAACTGAGCCCCGACCTTGCCCGGACTGAGCCGCGCGCTGTCCACAGGTTATTGGGAATAGTCACCGAAGCCTGGAGTCCTATCGGTCGGTCCTCCGGTCTGCGGGCGAATCCGCTGATCATCGAGATCGCTCAGCGCCTGGACAAATCTCCAGCCCAAGTCCTGCTGCGGTGGCATGTCCAACAGGACATCGTCCCCATCCCGCAAGCATCCGACCCTCTGTGGCTCAAAGAAAACTTATCCGTTTTCGACTTCTCGCTCACCGCGGGAGAGATGGCCTCGATTCGGAAGTTGGACAGGGGCGAAGAGGCCGCCCGTGATTCTGACTCACCCGAAAATGGCCATTGACTCGGCCTATGCTCCTCTCTCTGAAGTGAGTTTCTCAGGGGCGCTTTCGCTCCGCCGTGGGGGCCGAAAATGTACTGCTGTGGGGAACCTTTGCGGTGTCGGGGCTGCCGGAGCAGACTGAAGAGTGTGTTCCGGTCGACCCCGGTCTCTCTTTAGTGCCGGTGAGCCTGTAAGTGAGTTTGGTGGTGGAGGGCGCAGCTTTTGTCCGCGGGACCGTGGAATGTTGCCGTTGAGCACGAATGTCAGATTTGTTGTTTATCCGCCTTCCCCGGGACACAGACGCCATCTGTTGGACTGTTCGAGGAAGGGTGAGCTCTCATGGAGGTCATTCACCCGCGCTGCGCGGGTGTCGATATTTCAAAGAAGGACGCGAAGGTCTGTGTCCGCATCCAGGGCCGCGGCGGCCGGTCCACCACATCCACCATCACGACCTGGGGTTCGATGACGGGGCAGATCCTGGGGCTAAAGGAACACCTCCTGGACGAGCACGTGGATCTGGTGGTCATGGAGGCCACCGGTGATTACTGGCGCCCCTTCTACTACCTGCTTGAAGACGACGGACTGAACATCATCCTGGTCAATGCCCATGACGCCAGGAACGTCCCGGGCCGCAAAACCGACGTTTCCGACGCTGCCTGGCTTGCCGACCTGGGCGCCCACGGGCTGGTCCGGGCCTCCTTCGTGCCCCCGCCTCCGATCCGTGAACTGCGGGACCTGACCCGGGCCCGGACCATCATCACTCAGGAACGGACCCGGGAAATCCAGCGCCTGGAGAAACTCCTCGAGGACGCCTGCATCAAACTATCCTCGGTAGCTTCGAACATCACCGGGGTCTCCGGACGACTGATCCTCCAAGCACTCATCGACGGGCAGACCGACCCCGCGGCCCTGGCAGAGATGGCCCAACGCCGGCTGCGGTCCAAAATCCCTGAACTCACCCAAGCCCTCAACGGCCGGTTCACCGAACACCACCGCTACATGACCGGACTCTATCTGCACCGGATTGATGCCCACACCGCCGATATCAACGACCTCAGCGCCAGGATCGAGGCGGCGATGGAGCCCTTTCGTTTCGCCCGGGAGCTCCTCGTGAGCATCCCGGGGTTCAGCACCACCATCGCGGAAATCTTCATCGCCGAAACCGGCGCCGACATGAGCGCATTCGCCACCGCAGGGCAGCTGGCATCCTGGGCCGGTACTTCCCCGGGATCCAACGAATCCGCCGGACGGGTCAAATCCACCAAAACACGGCCCGGCAACCGGTACCTCAAAGGTGCCCTGGGCATCGCTGCTCTGTCCTGCGCGAAATCGAAGAACACCTACCTCGGTGCCAGATACCGGCGCATTGCCTCCCGGCGCGGACCCGCCAAAGCCCTCGTCGCCGTCGAACACTCCATCCTCACCGCAGCGTGGCACATGCTCACCACCGGCGAACTCTACAACGACCCCGGCGCCGACTACTTCACCCGGCAGACACCCGTTAAAACCATGGCCCGGGCCGTCAGACAACTAGAATCCCTCGGCTATCAAGTCATTCTCGAACCCCTGCAACAGACCGGATAACACCGCTCACCCCACGCACCCCACCGCACTCACCTAATTTTCATGTCAGAGGGGTTGACGAACGTCACATTTTCAGTCATTCTCTTGAATGCAGAAATATTCTCTGCAAATTATGAAAGGTCGGTTCCATGCTCAACCCGGTGCTAACTCAAACAGGTCCAGTCCAAGGCCGTGAAGATGACGGGGTGCGCAGTTGGCTCGGGATCCCCTACGCCGCGCCGCCCTGGGGCCGGCACCGATTCGCACCGCCCCAGGCCCCTACTCCATGGAGCTCTGTTCGCGATGCCTCCTCGTACGGGCCCCCGGCGCCCCAGGGCCTGCAACTGCCTGGCTCGGAGATCCCGCCGTCAACCGATCCGGCACCTGACTGTCTGACCCTCAACATCTGGGCCCCGAGTGCAGCTCCAGAGGCATTGCCGGTCATGGTGTGGTTCCACGGCGGAGCCTACCTCGCCGGGGCAGGTTCAGAACGGGCGTACAACGGGACCGCACTGGTCCGCGAGGGCGTCCTGGTTGTCACCGTGAACTACCGGATGGGTGTGGACGGCTTCGGACAGATCGACGGCGCCGTTTCCAACCGCGGGATCCTCGACCAGATCGCGGCACTGGAATGGGTGCGGGACAACATTGCCGGCTTCGGAGGTGACCCGCAAAAGGTCACAATCTTCGGAGAATCCGCAGGCGCCGGATGTGTCCTGGCCCTGCTAACCATGCCACGCGCCCGCAATCTGTTCCATCGGGCCATCGCCCAGAGTATTCCTCGGATGTTCGTCTCCCCACCACTCGCGCACTCGGTCACCCAGGCCGTCGCCGCCGCAGCCGGCATCGAAGGAACAGCAGATGCACGCACCCTTGCGACGTTGACTCCTCAGACGCTGGCCGACGCAACGCGGCTGGTCATCAGCACCATGGGAAACCGCGCCGACGAATGGGGTACCCTCGCCTACACTTCCTCGTCGTTTGGGCCGATCTTTGGGCCGATCGTGGACGGAGACACGATGCCGGAGGACCCATGGACGGCGCTTCGAAATGGCGCCGCCCGCGAAATACCCATAATCACCGGCCATACCCGCGACGAATACCGTCTTTTCACCGCCCAACAAAAGCGGTTTAGCATCACCACGGAAGAAGCGGACACCGCCCTGCACATCTTCGCACCCAACGGAGACGCCGACGGCTACCGCGCCATTATGCCGCAAGCAGAACCCGGGGAGCTCTACGAAAAGGTCAATACCGACTACCTGTTCCTCGCCCCTACACTGCAGGCTGCCATGGCCGGCGCCGACGCCGGGGGACACGTGTTCGTCTACGAGCTGTGCATCGACCCGGTAGGGGGCATGGGCTCCCCGCACGCCATTGACTTGCCCTTGACCTTCAACACCCTGGACACCGGAATGGGAGCGCTGATCCCGGAGCCAACTGACTCAGTGATCGAATCCGGCATCCGGATGCGCAGCGCATGGACCCGCTTCGCCGCAACCGGAAACCCGGGATGGCCGCAGTGGGGCCCAGACCAGTCGGTACAGATATGGGGCGGCGAGAACCCTGTGGTGCGCTACCCCGAATCGGAACGGCTTGAACTGTCCCTGACGGATAGTTGCGGCGCCCTCGAGCTATTGCAACATCAAGAGCTGGGCCGGTGAACGCCCAACCAGGACGCCGCCACCGCTTTCATCCTTACCCGGCCCCGTGATTCACACGATCGAACGCTGCGCAGGAATTCTTCCTCGTTCGCTAGGGCGTGTCTCCTAAAGCTGTCAGCCAGATGATGATTGCCCGGAGAACTGCTCCGCCGCGGTAAGTCAGGGCGAGCTTGTCATAGCGGGTCGCCAGGGCCCGCCATTGCTTGAAGATGTTGAAGTTTCGTTCGACGACATTTCGGCCCTTGTAGTCCTCTTTGTCGAAGGCAGGCGGCCTGCCACCGGTGGAACCTCGTCGCTTTCGGTGGCCAATCTGGTCGGACGGTTGCGGGATGACTGCGGTAATACCGCGGTCGCGGAGGTGGGTTCGGATCGCTCTCGAGGAGTAGGCCTTGTCACCGCGGACGCGGTCCGGGCGGGTTCTGGGTCTGCCCTGACCCGCCCGGTTGATCTTCAGCTGGTTCATGAGGTGGGCGAACATCGGCGCGTCCCCGCCCTGGCCCGGAGCGACTAGCAGAACCAAGGGCCTGCCTTTGCCATCAACCAAGGCGTGAATCTTGGTGCTCAATCCGCCCCGGGACCGTCCAACCGCATGATCGTCCGGCTCAGCAAACAGATTCATGTAATTCGAACCGGCCCCCTGTGGTGCGCGGCAGGTTGGTGCCGTGCTGGTGGGCACGGTTCACCGTCGAATCGACCGAGACCGACCAATCCACTTCACCCTGAGAGTCCGCGACCGTCAGCAATGCAGCCAGGATGCTGTCCCACGTTCCGTCACCGCTATAGCGACGGTGACGCTTCCAAATGGTCTGCCACGGACCGAACTCGGCAGGCACATCCCGCCACGCGATCCCGCACCGATACCGGTAAATGATGCCCTCGACCACGCGCCGGTCATCCCGGAAAGGACGACCCCGACGACCATCAGAGGACGGCAACAACGGCTGGATGCGGGCCCACTGCCCATCGGTCAAAACAGAAGTACGCGACACCCATCAAGCATCCCGGCTAAACCAACTTGAATTTAGGAGACACGCCCTAGTCGAGAACGGTGCGGATGTGGCTCCGACCGCAAATGTGCCACAAGCTGTGGCACTTGCTACGTTGTCGCAATGATTCCCAGGCGCGCACGATCGCCGTCATGTACTTCAGGTTGCGGGCAGAGATCCATTTCATGTGGCAAACCGGAAAACCGCATGTTTCAGATTGATTCATCTGGTGGTATTCGCAGAGTACTAGACGACATATGGTTCTTATCGGCCAGTTCCGACTCATCGGTTTAAACAGAGGGCCTATCCATTATGCCTGTTTTGGCCACGCTGTTGTCAACAACGGCTAGTTACATCTCCTACTGCAGTTCTTGCGCTACGCGGTCCTTCAGAACTCCGATCAGACTGAACTACACCCCAACCTGACGTCAGGCAGCAAGGACAAAAGCGTCAGAATAGGGCCCCGACCAGCCAATTGGCACACTTCGACGGAAGGGTCTAGATTCCAACCGGACGGTTACGCTGGCGAACCCTCCTGCCCAAGGGATGCCCGATCTCTCTGTTTTGTGCAGAAACTGTTGGCACAAACTCCGCTGGTCCGACACCCAGCAGCCCCGGGCAGGTCTACGGCCGCGGGAACAAGGAACGGGAACAAGCAGCTAGGGGTAGCAAACTATCCTCCAAGGTCGGGGGTGTAGTTGTTGAGCAGCGTCCGAGTGAGCTGTTCCCCGCGGATCGCAATGGCGTCCAAATCAACATCCCTCATTGGAGCGAAGTTCGTCGGATAATTTTGGACTCTTGCGCGTGGGACGAGGTCCGCCAAGGGCATTGGCAGCCGCTCATCTCGCATGCCGAGGTAGACGTGAACAATGCCCTTTACCTCCGCGTGCTCGCGGGCCAAGTGAATCCGGCTTCGGGCAGAGTCCTGAGATTTTGTGTGTGTGATGTCAAAACTTTGGGCGAGCCTGCCGGCCATGAATCGAGCCGCGGAACGCTCAGTACGTCCGCGTCCGGCGTCGACGGCGACAATGTAATCGAGATCGAATACGTGGGAACTGTACTTGGTTGAGCGGCCAGGGAGTAAGGGAGCAAGGCCAAGGTTGTCGTATACACCACCGTCGGTCAAAGACAATCGCTCGCTACGTCGATCACCGTCTCTACCAAGGAATTCGTAACTTCGGCACAAAGCGGGAAGTAAAACTGGGAACGCCGCTGAGGCTGCGACTGCTTCCGCAACAGTTACCTCATCGAGGATTGTCCCGAACGGCGAAGATGCGCTGAGAGCGCTGCCGAATCGCACTGCGTTACCGGTTCTCATGTCTGTGGACGAAATCACGGTCTCGATGCCTGCATGGGTCACATCAGTGATGAGCTTGGCTCCGAAATTACGCGACGACAGGGCATCGACGAGTGCATCAGTGCGGGAATAGGAGCGCCCCTCCTTCGAGGCAAGTGCCCGGACAGCGCTGGCGATTGCACGCCCCGCTGCCCGTGGCGTGAAGGCACGTCGAGCAAGCTCAGTTTGGAGTCCCCCACGCAGGAGCGTAGTGACGGAGTCGTCAAACTCATCGAATCGTTCCGGTCCGTAAGCCCACATCGCAGCGAGGAGGCTCCCCCCACTGATGCCCGAAACGACAGTCACCTGGGGAAGAAGATTGCGATCGTGAAGGGCTCGTAGGCTGCCGAGGCCGAACGCTGTTGCGCGAAAGCCGCCCCCAGACAACGCGAGTCCAATCCTCGGGCTCATTGGTCCCTGCCGATCCCTGCGCGTTCTCCGGCACCCGTAGGGAATTGCCCTGTTGGATAGGTATATCCCCCAGGGAACCAGGCACCCGAAGAGGTGAGGAACGGCGCGACCATTCCCTCCTGTCGGCTGGCGGGGTTCCGATTGATCACCCGGGCGTAAATGTTGGGCAGGGTCCCGCTATCGAGCCAACCCTCCCAAATAGGAGCATTACCCCCGAGGATGAGCATTAGCGCACGGCGGCTGCCACCGTCCATCGCGACGATGTCGGCCATGCCTTCCTCGTCCCTGTCGCTGGGGGAGGCGACTCCGTAAGGATGCGTGTGCCACATGCCCACAAACCCGACCCGATTCGCAGTGGCGGTGCTAAGGGAGGTAACGATTTCTTGTGTTCCTTCTGTACCGTGATCGAAGTATGCAGCCGAAAGGTGGCTGTCCGGTGAAGGACCTGCGACCGTGTCGATGAGGACCGTCTGCGTCGCTTCGTCAAAACTCCCCAGCAGCATCCCGCCAGTTTCGATCCGTCCGCCGCGGACTCTGCGCCCACGACGGGTTTCTGTGCGCAACTCCGCTAGGGCGCGAGCGTTAATGCGGACCTCATAATTTCCGGTCTTGTCTGGGAGGATCACGTCATTTCTCCACCCGAGGCGTACGGGTCGCGGGCCCCTCACTTCAGGGGAGAGGTCGCAGCCAATTGCGGTCATGGGTTCAGCGTCCGTGCTGGCAAGGACTGAGACCGCGGAGACGAGTAGCGCTGAGGCAAGTGCTGCTGTCTCTGCGGCGGAACCAGTGAACGTGGGGGCGGAGCAGCCCGGTTCGGGGAAGAACCGCTCGGTTCGTGGCGGATTTGGGAAGAGATCGTCGGCGAGGTCCTTCCATCCGGCAGGTGCCGTGATAGCGGTATCGATGGAAAGGCGGCGGAGGATGTCGTGGCCGCTTCCGGTCGCTCCCGGCAGGGAGATTGTGGCCACACCACGTTGTGCTGTGTGCCCGAACAGCGCACTGATGGTCGCCGGCCACTCGGCGCGGATGGCTCCACGGGCTCGTTCAATACCGACGCGAACACCGATGTCAGCTGTTGCGTCGACGATGAGATCGTACTGGAGCAGGTCTGCAGGGTCGGTAAGTGTCCCTGTCACGATGTTCGCGCTTGAGCTTGTCACTGTCAGGTCGTGCCGGATTCGAGACAACCGGGTCGCGAGGCGTTCGGCCTTGTTGTAGCCGATGTCCGCGTCTTCGTATGGCTGCCGGAGGAGGATTCCGGGTGTGACTGCTCCCTTGTCAATCACATGGAGCTGCGCGACTCCTGCCCGGATGCATTGTTCAGCGATCGGTGCTCCGAGGGCTCCGCAACCCAGCACCAGTACCCTTTTGCCGGCCAGCCACTGGAGAGGTGAGCCGGCATCTCGACGCCGCGTCACTTCTGGGCGGGCTTCGTGGATGACCATCCACTGCAGCCTGGCGAAGCCGAGCCAGTCATGGGCCAATTTTCGCACCCGTGCGGCGAGCTCAACGTGCTCTGGACTGACCTCTTGGAGTAGGTCGGTGATGTCCGCGCCGAGGTCATCAAGATGCCAGGCTGTGATATGCGCGAGGAGTACTCCCGGTTCGAGGCGGCGCGCGGGTGTCCCCAGCAGCATCATCGCCGGTACGGCGTCATCGCCCTCAAGTGTCACGCCGATGGCTTTGTTGATTATCCGGGCGTTGACGAGGACCCGTAGGAGTTCGTCGCGGTTGAGGCCGTAGGTGTCGAGGGCGCCTGCGAGGAGTGCAGCCGTGGTTGGGTACTCCATTTCGAGGGTGTCGCTGATCAGCACGAGCGGCGCAGCGAAGTACGCTACGCCGTTCTCGCCCTGCGCGCGCAGGTCGTCTGCAACGAGCCGGTCAATGATCTGTTGCCTGGTAAGCCATTCGAGGACGTCAATCCGCTTACCGCGTTTCGCGCACCATGCGTAGAGGAGTTTCACTCGTTCTGGTCCGGCGTTTGTCCAGGGCACAAGATCTCCCAAGTCCGGGCGGACAACGACCCAGCCGTGCTTGTATGAGTGGTATGCGACTGGTGGGTGCAGTGGCCGTCCAGCCGGGTCCAGCTCGCCGGCTGCAGCGCGTTGAAGCCACAGATTTAGTCTTGCGATCAACCCGCGCATTCCGTCGGCCGGGTTCCATTCCACGGAAGGTGCCGCGTACAGGCAGAGGTGGCGTCCCCATTGGACGTGGGGTGTTCCTGCCCACCGTCGATGCGCGACGTTGACGTCCGGGTGCAAGTCGGGGAAGGACGGGCCGACGATGATTTCGAACCGTTCCCGTGCGCGCAACCGGATTCCGCCATTGGCGGTCTCGATCCCTGACGTGTCGAGCGAGACCGTGAGAGTGGTCAGGCCGCTCTCGGTTACAGTTCCCAGCAGCTGGATAGCACCGTCGCTGATTTCCGCAAGTTCGGTAAGCTGCCGTTGCGCGAGTTCGCTCAACGACCGAACCCGACCGGCGTCTCCGGTGCATGCCGGCCGCCCCGGTCAGAGGTCACGGCCGCGTCTACCCGCTCGGGGCCAGCAACGACCGTGGTGGCCGCAGCCGACCGCGGAATCTTGTTCGCCACCGCTACGGCGGCCGCGGTGACGGCAGCGAACCGCCGGCCGACTGCCGATGCTGCGAGTTCTGCCGCGGCCTCGGATGCTGCCGACTTGACGAGGTCGCCGCGGATGATGCGGGCACCAGCCGCATCGACACCAAACACAACCGGGGAGGGCGCTCCCTCATCCACCCATGACATTGTGCAGATGACCTCATCGGAGATCTCCGCGTATCGGTCAGCCGCCATCTTGTGCGGAGGATTGTTCCCGTCGACGTCTACATCCGGGAACACCGCGCTGCTACACACAACGGTCCCGCCAGGACGTGCGTTGCGCTCGAATGCATTGAGCACATCCATCTGGAGCTGCTCCGTGCCCTCGGCATCCCTCTTGTACATCACCCGCTTGGAGCAATGATGCGGTGCCAGCAGCAAATCCCACGCGAGGTACTGCTCACGGTTGTAGTACTCGCTGTAATCGAAGACCTTCATGATCGTGTCATGGGCAAGGTCGCCGAACAGCAGCACTTTCCCATCAACACCCGTTTCGTCCGTCAACGTAACCTGCATCGACAGAGAGGTCTCGTTTCGAGCGGCGGCTGCGTCGTCCCTAAAGGGGGCGTGGATAAACGCCTCGAACACGCCGGCGCACTCGTTTCCATCAAGCATCGTCAGCGACTGGCCGGGCCAGGCCAGATATTCTTCGGGCAACTCGCTGTAGGCATGCGAGCTTTGCTCATCGTCATAGCCGACAACACGAATTCGATCGCCACTCGCCGGGACGCCACCAGCGCTCACGGCCTTCATCGTGGCCTCGATTCGCCGCTCCGACTCCTCACGGAACGCAACAGCGTCGCTGCACAGCTCCGGAGCGTCAGGGTCGTTGTACTCGCGCCAGAGGCGCGGTGTCGCCCACAACTCCCCAATCGTCACCTGCTGCAGGAGGTCAGCGAAACCCAGGCAGTGGTCCTTGTCGGCATGGGTTAGTACAAACGTCGCGAGATAAGGCTTGCCCCCGACCGCTGGGAGCGCCTCGACAAGACGGTCCACCACCGCAACCTCGGGTGTGTCATCATCGTCCGCCTTCGCCATATCGTGAATGTCAACCTGCATCACGACCAGATCGTCAACTACCACCGTGGTGCTGTCTCCGGTACCAACCGGCCAGAACACCACTCCGCGGGCAGGAAGCCCCTCGAACTCACTCATGCGGCGCCTTTCTTCTCCAGGTCATCGGACGTGACTCCGGGCGTAGCACCTACCGTACCGGCAGGCTCCGACAGTTAGACGAGGAAAGCCACGCCTGACGAAGCCTTTCGCTACCGGCGGACTTGGACCAGCGAATGGCCGGGGTAAGCATCCACGTCCGGTAAATCGGCGCTCCGGTTCAGAACCCGTCTGGACTGCTTTTCCGCTGCCCGCAGGCGGGGGACAATCCTGGTGGGTTATCCACCGCTACTTCTGCTGAGGGAGCTTTCCTGGTGGCTCCCGGTTTTCAGCCGTGGATAACCCGGATTGACCCCAACTGTGGACAGCTCGCGAGGTCACCTTGAGCGTTGGAAACAGCCGGTTTAGAACAGCCCTGCGGGTGGTTCCTCGCAGGGCAGCGGGGCGAGTTTGGAGCGGTGGCCTTCGTCCGGGGTGCAGCCTTTAAATGGGCCGTCTGTTGAGAGCAGGACGGACATGTGGTGGTCTGCGTGGTCGCGCCACCAGACGCTCATCCCCGTGGTGCCGTCCAGGCGCAGGAATTCCCAGGCGCGCCAGAGCGCTTCGAGGCGGCTAATGGCTTCGGCGTGCTTCCACCATTGCGGGCACCAGGTCACCCCGCCTTGGACGTTCAGTTGCCGGCGGTAGCTCGTGGCCAGCTTGTTGCTGACGAATTCGGCGACATTCGGGTAGAACAACTCAGGAGCTTGCGCGTCCTCCTCGGTCGACTCCGTCGCGCCGGCCGAATTGTCGTCCGGCTCTTCGTCCCACTCCCCCAGGCCCTCACTCATGTGAGGCGCCCGCGGCGATCCACCGGTTCCCGGCCGCGACCGCCGGCTTGTTCGCGGGGTCGTGTGCGGCGATGGAGGCCCGGACCGCGTCAGCTTGCGGTCCGCTCATCCAGGGCACCGTTTCCAGCAGCGCCGCGGGGGTGCCGGAGGCGAACATGATGGCCCGGCCGCGAGGAAAGGCGGCCAGGTCCGAGACGTCCAGGGTGCGTTCCTTGCGGTCGTCGTCGCGGCTGTAGGAGGTGCCTTGTTTGGAGCGGCTTCTGGTCATGTTGGAGTACCTGTACTCCCCCACGAGCTGGGCAAGCTCGTTGAGGAATTCGGCTTCGGCGACGCCGCCGCCGTAGACCTTGATGTTGGAGGCGCTCCAGAGTTTGCGCATCCCGTCGCGTCCCCAAACTTCAACGCCTTGGGACCAGGATTGGAGGATGGTCATCAGGACGATGCCGCGGGATCCGTAGTGGCTGTAAAGGTTCGGGAGCTCCCGCCAGCGGCAGACGTTGGCTGCTTCGTCCAGGACACCGACCATGGGTGTGGCGAGCCGGCCGCCGGGCGAGTGGACGGCGAGTTCTTCGGCGGCCTCGACAGTGGCCACGGTCAGCGCGGTCACGAGCGGGCCGGCGGTGCCTTTGCCTTCCTTGGACAGGCTGTACAGGGTGCCTTTGGAGCGGACGAATGCTGCAGGGTCGAACTGCGGCCGGGTGTCGTTGTCGCCCTGCGGGGTGACCCAGCGGGCGACTTGGCGGTTGGTGAGGCAGGAGGCCATCTGCAGTGCCGTGCCGTACACGCCGCCGCGCTGTTTTTCGGGGGCGTTGATGACGCCGCCGACGGCGTTGGCGGTCTGGGTGAAGCCGTGGGATTTGAGGATGTCCACCGCTTCATCGTCAGCCGGTCGGGTCAGCCAGGTGTGGACCTGCGTGATCGGCCGGCTGTCGAGGGCGGCGGCGAGGAGGAGCCCGGCGAGGAGGTCCTGGCCGGCGGGGTCGAAGTAGGCGTCGGTTTTGGCGTCGGGGCCACGGGAACCGGCGGCGAAGTGGTCGGCCAGGCGTGCTGCTTTCACCTCGTCGGTGACGTAGGACAGGGGGTTCCACCACCACGTGGGTTCCTCGAGGGCGACGGACTGCGGGTCGAACACCCATACGGGGCCGTCGGCGGCGCGGACGTCGCGGGTTCCGTCGACGATGTCCCGCTTGTTCGAGGTCACCAGCGCCGCTCCCGGGGCGGCGAGGATCGCCGGGATCGCCCGGGATGTCGTCTTGCCTGTGCGGGGTCCCCAGATGTCGATGTGCATGTCTTCCCAGGACCCGTAGACCATCTGTCCGCCGAGGACGGTCTTACCGACCGGGACGCCGGGTGATCCTGTCACGCCGAGGCGTTCGGCGGTGGCGGTGGCACCGCGCAGGCTGAGGGCGCGCAGGTCGCGGCCTTTGGCCATGTGCTGCGCGGCGGCGTCCACCCGGGAACGTTTGGACCGTTTGCGCAGCACCGACCGGACCACCAGGACGGAGACGACGATGATGATGACAGCGAAGCCGATCAGGACCCAGGTTGCGGCCGGGGGCCAGGTGACCTTCTGGGAGATCAGGCCGAAGACCAGTTCAAACGGGTTCGCCGGCAGCTTCTGGCCATCACGGGAGAGCATCGATCCCAGGTGTACGGCGCCGGTCACCGAGCCAACACCAAGCACCACGGCCGTGATTAACACCCACAGCAGGACCGTTTCGGTGTCGAGCCGGGAGCGTTTGCCGCTGCTTGGTGCGCCCATCAGTTCGCCCCCTCGCCGGTGTTGTTGATCGTCCAGCGTTTGTTGGTGTCGTGCAGCCGTTCTTCGACGCTGGTGAGTTTGAGTGCGACCGGGATTCCGGGGCGGCCGCCGACTTTGAAGAGGAATTTGCCCAGGCCCGGGCGGACGCGTTTGCGGGAGCCGCCGACGTCGGTCCATGATCCCGGGTCGGCCCAGGAGATGAGGCGGGCCTGTTCGGCCCTGGAGAGGGTGACGGCTTTGTTGAGTTTTTCCATTTCGGCCCCGGGCAGGGCGCCGCAGACGACCATGCCGGAGCGTTCGACGAAACCGCGCGCTTTCATCCGTTCGGATTCGGTGGGCAGGGCTTCGAGGTCGCTCATGGTGTGGGTGATCATGGCCTGCCCGACGCCCTCGGTGCGGTTGAGACGGGTGAGGGAGTCGACCCGGTCGACCATGCCTTCACCGGAGCGCAGGGCCCTCCAGAGTTCGTCCATGACGACGAAGTAGTTCCGGCGTGGTTCCAGGCCGGCGTCGGCCAGGGTGTGGGCGACTTGGACGGTGGCGAACCCGGTTGACCAGCAGGCCAGCAGGCAGGCGGCCTGGATGTCGCGCTGGGTGTCGGAGATCCCTGAGAGGTCGAAGACCACGGGTTTGGTCAGGTCCATCGGCTGGTCGGTGGGCTTGGAGAACATGTCCGAGAACCGGCCCGAGCCGTCGAGGGAGTACAGGGACTGGCGCAGCTGGTCGGTCGCGTCGAGGTAGCGGCTCATGTCGCCACGGTCCAGGGCGATCGCCCGCAGCTCGTCGGGCGCGTCTTTGATGACCTCGATCAGGTCCCCGATCAGGGGAACCCGGTCCAGGCGCTCGTCCAGGATGTGCAGCGCCCGGTCAATCAGGGATTCCTCGTGGGCGCTGGGCTTGGCGTTCCGCACGATGGTGATCAGTGCCGTGATCATGTTCAGGCGCCGGTTGTGCGAGTCGGCCATCAGCTGTTCAGCGAGCTTCTCCGCCTTCACCGCCGCAGCAAGCAACTCCCCGGCCGCGGCCTGGTCCCCATCTGGATCGTTGAGGGCCCGGTTGGCGGTGGCGCGGTGTTCCTCGGCTGCGGCGAGCAGCCTGACGCCGGCTCCTGTGGCTTCGCCGGGGTCCAGGACGTTCAAGTGCCCGCGTCCGGGACCGAGGCTGATGACCTGGCCGCCGAGGGCTTCGATCAGATCGACGTAGTCCGGTTTCAGGTCACCGAGGATCAATGGGTTGATGCCCCGGCCTGCCAGGCCGAGGACGATGTGCCGGACCAGGGTGGACTTGCCGTAGTGCGGCAGGCCGAGGACGAACATGGAGGGGTTGTTGATCATGCCGTGCATGAACCAGCTGATCGGATCTGCCCCGAACGGCGCCCCGGTGTCGGTGTGCACGCCGATCGGCACACCCAGGATCGGTGTCCCGGACCCGCCCACGAACGGCCAGAGACCGCAGACCTGAACCGAGGTACCGCGCCACTCGTCAGCCGCGGTGACGTACACGGCTTCGCCCTGCCCGCGGCCGCGCCAGCCCCGAAGGCCCGGGCGGCGGGCGACAGCGGCCGCGAGCTTCGTGGCCGGGGCCTGTGTGCGCTGGTACTTGGTCTTGCTGCCGAACATCACATGGCCTCGCGGATCTCTTCGGGAACCTTCAAGTGCTTGGGCAGGACCAGACCCAGTGGCAGGGACGCGGCAAAGGCAGAATCCTGTGAGCCGTAAGCGCGCCGCAACAGCAGACGTGCCGACGGACCGAGATTGCCTTCCACGACGGCCACAGTGTCCTCAAGGTCACGGGAGGACAGCACCGTAGCCGTGACCACCATGCCGAAGTTGACCAGCCCGGCACCCTTGGCTTCCTCCGCTGCGGTGGCCTGCGCCGCGCGGGCGTCGACCAGGGCGCGGGCGGTGGGCCGGTTAGTCGAGGAGGCCCGGGTCAGGGCGCTGGTCTGGTCAGATTCCACGATGGCGGCCGCGCGGCCTGCTTCGATCGGCCGGTACAGCAAGGTGACCCGCTTGCGGGCAATCTCCCCGTGCGGTGCGACCAAGCGGGCCAGAGCCGAGGCCAGGATGTGTCCGCGGGGTGCGCCCGTCATGGTCCAGGACACCGAGTGCCCGGAATCGTGGCGGTAGCCGTCCCAGCCCGCTTGGTGGGCGGACGGTCCAACGTCGCCCCAGTCCAGGTCCACAGGTGTGCCCTGGTAGTGGGCTTCGTCAATGAGCCGTGCCGCTGCAGGGTCGTACGCGACCCGCACGACCTCACACAGTTCCTGGGCATTCAACGGTGCGCAGGCTCCGGCGCCGGTGGATTCCAGCCGCTCGGTCAGGCTGGGAAGCCGCGAAGCGAGATCCCGAGCGATCTCTTCTGCCGTGCGCCGCTTGCCGCCGGCCCGGGCAGCGGCACTGAACGTCAGCGCGACCCAAGCACGGATCGTGGCCGAACCCTGCGGGTAAGTCGCCAGGGCCTCCCGGAGCATGGCCTTGGCAATGTCAGGGGCATCGTCATGGATGTTCGATTCAACTTCCCGGCGCAGCCGCGCCCCGGAATCGGGTGCGGTTTCGACCGTGACGGATGCAGCCACGACGGCAGGTTCATTCGACAACGAAGCCAGCCAGCCGCCCCAGTTAGCCACCCAGGCATCAATCTGCTCGGGATCAACCAAGGATGCCCCGTCGGGCTGGGTGCCGAAGACAACGGTGTAGTGCGCAGTTGAGGGAAGGTGGATCAGCGCGAAGGGGCGGCCATAGGAGTCGGTGAACTCATACAGCTTGGAACCGGCAGAGATCCCAGGCAGCTGGAACTCGCCCCAAGGCGTCAGTCCCAGCGGACCGGAGCGGTAGATGTTGGCCTTCTTGCGCCGCGCGGAGCGGAACGCCAGCCGGGCGAAGACCCGCTCCCCCACGGACTTGTTGTGCTTGTCGGTCACCGAGACGACCGCCAGCGCCACCCCAAGAATGAACAGAGCAACGAGCCCGGCGAACCAGCCGCCCACAAAGAGACAGATCACCGTGATAATGAGGCCAACAAACAAACCGGCTGTTGCCAGCCCGCCAAGGGTGCCGATGCCCGCTTTGCGCGGACGCCGCCAGTTGCCGTAGGTCGGTTCCCTGTATGTGTTCTCGATAGCTGCCATCTCAGGCACCCCCCGTGGATTCTTCGCTCATGTCTTTGATGGCCCCGGAAGCGGCCTGGCCTGCTTCAACGCCCTTCTGTGCGGCCAGTACGGCGACACCGCCCGCGCCCGCGGCCACAGCGCCACCGCTGACGGCCGCTCCGCCGCCTGCAGCAGCACTACCGGCACCGGTAGATGCTGCCGCGCCAGTGACTCCGGCGCTCCGGGTACCCGTCTTCCCTGCTGTGCCGGACGTTCCTGCCGTTCCTTGGCTGCCAGTGCCTGAGGGGCCCTGTGATCCGGGGCTTTGACTCGAGGTGCTGCTGGTTGTCGTCGAGCTGGTGGATGACCCTCCGCCGCGTCCGGCGCTGCCCATGCTGATGGCGCCGGAAGCCAGTGCGCCGACCGTCCCTGCTGCCAGAGCGCCATTGCCGCCAGCGACAGCGCCAACCATGGGGGTGACGAACCGCATGAGGGCTGGCATGGCGAACAAGGCAATGATCATCAGAGCAAGTCCGGTGACTGTGGTCAGGAGCGCGGAGCCGAAGTCCTTGCCGTCACCAACGTTTCCGAAGATCTTGCTGCCGCTGAGCTGGAAGGCCGTCGCGTAGATAATGGCGGCCGCGGGTTTGTAGAGAATGAAGGCGATCAGCCATGCCGTGCACTTCTGGAACCACCCCTTGCCAGCTTCGGTGTTGGTGAAAGCTGCAGCCGTAGGGAAGATCCCCGTCAGGATGACGAGCAGGCCACCGCGGATGATCATGAGCACGATCTGCATGACGGAGGCCAGAATCGCGACCAGCCCTAGGAGAATGATCATGATCGACCCGAGCGGGCTGGTGGCCGAAAGCGCCAACAAGGCTGTGATGTTCTCGTTGAACGAGGTGCCGTTCGTGGAGTTAGTGATGATCCAAGCCGAGAACTGATCAGCGGCAACCGTCAGCAGTCCCACTGCTGCGACACCAGCGCCGGAGACGACGATCAGGGTCGCCAGCGAACGCACCAGATCCCGCAACGGTGCACCCCTGCGCTCAATCGTCATCTTGGCGGCACCCACGAGGACGGACAGCACAGCCAAGGAAGCCGTCCAGAAATAGAGACTGTTCTGCAGAAACAACACCGGATCACTCGCAGTCGACCCACCCGGGGCTGCGGTTAGAGCGGGAGTTCCCACATTCACCCAAAACGTCCCAAGCGTCTTGACGACGTTTCCCACAGCGTCTGCGACTGCCTGAGCCATGTTCTTGACCGCGTCATTGGCACGATCATTCGCCCAGTCTGAAACGACGCATCCAACTTCCCACGGTTTGCAGGGCTGCCCGTTCTCGTTGGCCGGAAACAAAGTTAGACCCCCGCCCAACTAATGAAGCTGTTCAAATCAGAGAGCTGTCGTGCTTCTGCCATGCCAGTGGCGGGCAGAACCCATTTCCAATCGCCGCCTTGCCACTGCATTGCCACGGGCACTGACCCGACGCTGCCGTTTGCTGCTGTGAGGCCGTATTCAATGACGGCGCGGTCGCCGGTGTAGTCCACGACCTTGTAGCCCGCGATCTGAAACGGTGCCGTCGTCGGGGCGCTGGTCGGTGGCTCCGACAGCATCTTGTCTCGTTCCGGTCCCTCGACCACGAGATGCTGGGCCAACAGGTCGGGACGTCCAGAACTCCCGAGAACAATCATGTTTGCCCCGGCGTAGAGCGCCCCGGTGGGTGAGTGTGCAAAGCAGGAGCGGAGTCCATTGGTTTCGGTCTTGCCGGGGCCGAATTGCGTCGGCGATGTTGGTGCGGCGATCTTGCCGACCAATTCCCATTTGGTATCGGCGGGTGCGGCGGCCGGCTTGGCCTGGTCACCGGATGGCAGGCCGCACACGCTGGACGCCGACGCCGCGGTCGGTTGACCGCTGCTGGTGCTTGTGTTGATGGTGCTCGGTTCAGGGGACGCCGTTTCCCCACCTCTGGGAACCAGGGCGAGGATGATCCCGAGCGCGACAATGATCGCCACGACAACGGCCGAGATGATGAACTTAGGTTTGGTCAGCGGATTCTGGTCTTCGTTCACTGTCGGTTCAGTCATGGCAAAGCTCCTTAGACCAGGGCGCCAACGACGCCGCCAGCGGAGGCTGCGAGGATGCAGCCGCCGAGGACCCATGCCAGCCGGCCGGCGTGCTCGCCGCCCTCGCCGCGTCGGTTGTTGATCATCATCGTTCCGGCTGTGATCAGGATGCCGGCCACGGCCAGGCCGAAGACGATCCAGGCGACCCACTTGAGGATCGTCAGCAACCCTTCAGCGCCGGGAGGGGCCTCGCCGGTGCCCGGGTTCGGTATCTCGGTGATGGCAAAGCTTGACCATTCGAGGGCCTTGGAGAACAACATTGGGTTTTCTTCTTTCTACTTGGCCGGGAGACCGGCAGTGGCAGCGACGGCGAGGCGTATCTGCTCGAGGACGGTGCGGGCTTCTTTGGGAAGTTCCTCGGTGGCGACGTCATGGCCGTAACGCCATCCGTCGACCCACGGGAAATGCCACAGGTGGGGCACTCCCCCACCGACGACGCGGGCGAAGTCGCGGATCTCTTTGGGGAGCCGTCCGGGAGCGTCAGCCATGACCATGAGGCCGGCGACGTGGATCCCGGGAAGTGAGCCCGAAGCCCATTCCGTTGCCGCCAGCCGTGCTGCGCGAAGGCCTGGGATATTGGACCGTGCAACGAGGACGATCACGGATCCGGCTGCCGTCAAGGGCCAGTGATGCTCGGCGGCTTTGGTGCTCTTGTCCAGGCGTGCAAGGGACGTTTCGCCCGCGCCGCCGTGGACGCCAAGCCACCAAAAATCCGGTTCCTTCCCCGCAGCGTTCCTTCGGGGAAGCCGGTCCGCGTGGTCCGGTTGCGGAACGCTCAGTTGCGGCCTCGTCGCCCCCGTTGGGATGAAAGGCGGCTCTTCCGGGAAGGCAAGAACGGGTTCGTCGATAGTTTCTGCGCCGAGCGTCACCCAGCGGTTCTTTGAGACCGGCATTTCACTTCCCCTACTAATGTCCGCAAAGATCGTATCGGTACCATCCGACACGAAAGGCCAAAAGTGACCCCCAACAACAGGTTTAGTACCTTTCAGTCACTTCCAGTACATCACAGTACCAATTTGTGGTCTATGCTGGCTCTATGCGGTGGGACGGACTGAGCGTGGACCCCAAGTACCTGGAAGCACTCTTCGCCAAGTACCCGGAGCGTCTTACGCCCCAGGACCTCGAGGAGATCTTCGGGTTGTCTCGAAACACCGTCTACCGCTGGCTCCAAACCGGAGTGATTCCTGCTTACCAAGTCGAGAAGACATGGTTGATCGCCAGAGATCAAGTCAAGGACTGGGTCTGGGAGAACCGGAACACGCTCAGGAAGGGCCAGACACCAGAAGTGAACGACGAGGACCAGCCCTAGGGCGAAGCAGCTGACGAGCAGATGTGAGGGGGACACATGCAATCACGAACGAGCGCGCCTGCGCTGGTCGCCGGCGCCGTCCTTGTACCCGCCGGCTTGGTGCTGTCCATCATCCTGTTCGGTGGGGGCTCTCAGGCCGTGGCCGACGTCTGCTCACCGACCGGGTTCAGCGTCAGCGTTGACGCAAGCCAGCTGCCCAAGGTCGCTGTCGCCGGTTACGAGGGCGAGCAGCTGAAGAACGCCGCCCTGGTCATCAACGCAGGAAAAGCCCTTGGCCTGTCGGCCCGGGGGCAGACGATCGGTGTCATGACGGCCATGGGCGAATCTGGGCTACGTGTCCTGGACTACGGCGATGGTCCGGGCCCTGACTCCCGGGGACTGTTCCAGCAGCGCGACAACGGTGCGTGGGGAACCTACCTGGAACGTATGGACCCTACGACTTCAGCCATGAGCTTCTTTACCGCCCTGCAGAAGATCAGCGGGTGGGAACAGCTCGAACCCACCACGGCCGCGCACCGGGTCCAGCGCAACGCCGACCCGTTCCACTACCAGTCCTACTGGGCGGCGGCCGTCGAGGTCGTCGCCGTCCTGGGCGACGCAAAGATCACCGATGCCGGCGGGGAAAGCTCCTGCGGCATCCCTGGGCAATCCGGCAAGGACGATGACCTGCCGTGGCGCACGGCCAAGATCTACGAGCCCTCCCCGCTGGGCATGTACAACCGCGAATGCGTCGACTTCGCCCTCTGGCGCGTCAACCAGCAACTCGGCAGCACCACGGCCCCCTACAAGGTCCTGAACGGCACCTTCCGGCCTGACGGTGCGGTGCTCGGCTCTGCCCTTACCTGGAAAGACGGCTGGGATGCCAAGGGCTGGCCCACCGGTGGAACACCCCGTGTCGGCGCTGTCGTTTGGTACTCCCCCGGCACCGGGGGCGCCGACGGCACCTACGGCCACGTCGCCGTCGTCAAAGCCGTCAATCGTGACGGCAGCTTCGTGGAAGAGGGCTACAACGGCAACCCTGCCCCGAATGACCACACCTATTACACCCGCACCGTAGAGAACAGCACTCCCAGCGCCTTTCTCTACCTGCCCGGCAGCGACTCACTGGAGGAACCATGAAACGCGCCCTGACAGCCCTCGCGGCCCTGCTCGTGTGCACGGCCTGCGCGCCGGTATCCACCTCAACACCCGCGGAACCATCGCCCAGTGCTTCCGCCGCCACCTCCGCCACGCTCAGCGCGGGCGGCAAGCCCCAAGCTCCCGGTGGCACAGCACCGGCTACCCTGGGCATCGCCTGGGACGAGGCAAGCAAAACAGCCGCGCTGGACACCGCGACCAAGGCCATGACGCTCTATGCCCGACCAGCAGTCACCGACAAGGTCTGGATCCAGGAACTCGGCCAGCTCCTGACCCCCCAAGCAACCGCCGATTACCAATACGTTGACCCGGCCAACATCCCGGTCACCAGGATCACCGGAGCGGGCCAGCTCAGGATCGAAGAGAGCAACGGTTTTGGCTGCCATGTCGTCTTTCCCACCGATGCCGGCGACTACGACGTGCAGCTGCTCCGCAGCGCAGCCGACAAACCCTGGCAGGTCAACCGTTTCACACCCCCGAACGGCACAAAGTAAGGACAGATGATGGAAACACAAGCACTCGACTTCCCCAAGATCAACGCCGTTCTACGCACCAACGGAACCGGCGAAGTCACCATCAACGGAACCTCCCACGCTATCGAGGCCGCCGACGAAGCCGCCGTCCTTAGCGATGCATTACGAATCATCACCGAAACCGCGGCTCAGCTCGGCCGACCCGTCCGCGTCAGCACCACCGACCCGGACGGGCAGGGCCTCATCATCGTCTCCCCCGAAGGCGTCGTCAGCGAGGCCGCACCGATCAAGCCCACCCCGCGGCGGGAGCAGGACCCTCTGCCGGACACAGCAGCCCCTTCGCCCGAGACGGCCAAGGCCACGACCAAGGCCGCGCCGGCTCCCACGCCAGCTTCGGTCCCCGATGCCTCTCCGGCCGAAGAAGTACCGGCACAAGCTGTCGACGCTGCGCCGGTGACCTTCGGTGCAGCCGTCACGCCCGCGGCCGCCCAGGGGCCCGCACCGGCCGCCAAAGCAGCCGCTGCGGAGCCTGCCACCCGGCGCAGCCTCAAAGACACCTCATTCCTCATCAGCGCGCCCGTGCTCCAGCCGGCCACGCGCGGCTGGCGCGGCGTTCTCAGCCGCCTGGGCTTCCGGATGGACCCCTCACCCGAAGAGTTGGCCGAACGCGAAGACATCCGCACAGTGAGCCAGCACTGGCCCGGCCCCCGCACCGTCGCTGTCGTCAACCGCAAAGGCGGAGCGAACAAAACCCCCACCGTCGTCATGCTCAGTGCGATCCTGGCCCGCTACAGCGGCGCAGCGACCGTGGCCTGGGACAACAACGAATCCCAAGGCACTCTCGGCTGGCGCACCGAACAGGGCGGCCATAACAACAGCGTCCTGGATCTCATCGACTCATCAAAGGCGCTGCTCTCCCCCAGCGCCCAAGCCGCCGAAATCGCCCAGTTCGTCCACCACCAGACGTCCGACAAGTTCGACGTCCTGCGCTCAGACGAGAACGAGGAGGGCGACCATGAAGTGACCGCAGAGGAGGTGGATATCGCCCACCAGGTACTCACCCGCTACTACCGGCTCATCGTCATGGACTCCGGAAACACGGCCCGCGCGGCCAACTGGCGGCGAATGATCCACCACACCAACCAGCTCGTGGTCCCCGTGACAGCCATCGAAGACCGCGCCGAGGCCGCGCGCCTGACCCTCCAAACGCTGGAATCCCGCGGCGGACACGATGCCGAGCTGGCCCGCAACGCCGTCGTCATCGTGTCCGAGTCCACCGACGCCAAACGCAGCATGAGCGGCGATGCGCTCAAGCGCGCCAAGGATGAAGCCCGGCGGATCGCAGACGGCTTCGCCCCCCATGTACGAGCCGTAGTCCGAATCCCCTACGACCCCGCCCTGGTCAACGGCCCCATCCGCTACGACGCCCTCCAACCCGCCACCCAACGCGCGTGGCTCGCCGCAGCCGCCGCGGTGGCCAAAGGCTTCTGACCTCGTCTAATGGAAACGACACGCCGAACGGGCCGCGCAGTTAACGGTACCGGTACCTATAGGCTGGGGTTTATGAGTACAGCCATCCACAGACGCGTACGGGGTACAGGGGCCGGCAACGTCGTCCTCAAAGTTGACGTTGCTGCCGATGCTAAAGCTCTGGTGGAACGTCTTGCCACCCACATGGGGCTCTCCAAAGGACAGGCAGCCGAACGCCTCCTGATGAGCATCCGGCTGGATGCTCGCGGGTTGCCTATTTGGCCTGACATAGACGACCACCAGGAACAAGGAGCCCTGCCTATCGATAAGGCTTCCTAACGGAAGAAGGCCCCTCCTAAAAGGAGGGACCTTCCTAATCCTTCGCTCAGATCCCTCATCCGCCAAGATCCGGATCCGAGCTGTTACAACACCCACGCTGTGGGTGCCATTTGTGTTACCTCGAAAGGAACTACTGTCCCTATGGTACCGGAACCGGTATTGACGTCAACGCATGCCCTTGTGAGTGTCGCTCCACGTCCCAAGCCGGAAGATGCATGGGGTCTTGCTCCGCTGATTGCTGGCGCGCCTTCGTACCGGTTGGGGCGGTGGATTGGGCAGAGGTTTCAATATCCTCGGCCGAAAAATGCGCCGAAGATCACTCCGTCTTTGCCGGGACATCCTGCTGCTGTAATGGTGCACGGCACGGATGGCCGAGTCTCCACGCTGTGCTTGGACTTTGATACCTCGAAGGCGCTGAAGGGCGTGGTGGACTCGGACGCGGTCCGGGTGGGCCAATTGTTGTCGGCGTGCGGCATGAGGTTCGTGGAGGATTTCTCCCCCAGCGGTGGACGACACCTGTACGTGCCGCTGCACGACCGGATGGACGCAGCCGAGGCCCGGGAGCTGGTCGAAGCGCTAGCCCTTATGGCCACCAGTCTTGACCCGAGCCCCCACCAGAACATCACAGACGGGTGCATCCGTGTCCCAGGAACGATCCACAAGTCCGGTGGCCACCAAACCCTCATCACTCCCCTGTCCCAGGCGTACGACATCCTGCGCCGCCGCAACCCAGCACGGGGCTTAGTGCAGCTGCGTACGGCGTTGGCGCCGGAACTGGCCCGCAAACGCGCACTCAAGGCCCGCGAAGCGAAGACCGTAGCCGCTCAACGGACCGGCGGGCTGCCGGCGCTCTCACTGAGATCCAGTAGTGAGACCCCGCTGCGACGGGTCGCACGAACCGGTTTGTACGACACGGCTAAGTACAAGGGCCCGTCCGAGGCCCGAATGGCCGTGCTGAACCACTTCAGTGCCTGTGGCTGGTCCCTGCAGCACGTAGAAAACGAACTCGTCGGCCAGTTCCCGGGCCTAGCTGCCCTCTACGGATCTGCAGAACGCCAGGCAAGGCTCCTTCCGTACGAGTGGGCCAAAGCCCAGGCCTTCACCGGTGCAGCTTCGAGCGCCCGAAAACCGCTCCCCCGTAATCGCGGGGAAAGGAGTGCACTTATTAACAACACAAGCGCCACTTTAACCACCGGGGGGGCAAGCAAACCCAGCAGTGCTGCCGTACACCAACTCGTGAACGACTTGGAAAATGTTCTGTACGCAGTCCTTGACCACAGACTCCAAAAACGCGGTCGAGAAGGCCTCAGCCTCCGTCTACTGATCCGCGGATTGTTGGGATACATGCGGGCTAGAGAAACAGACATCCTGGATGTCGGTTGCCGCACTCTTGCTGTCGCGATGGGGAAACACCACGTCACCATCGCCAGGCTGCTGCCCGTCTTGGTTCAAGCTTCTGATGGGATCCTCACTAAGATCGCCGACGCACGTCAGAAGGCGGCCGATGTTTACCTCATTCAACTCCCTGAGCACTACCAACAACTTGCACGGGAACTAACGTGGCGGAAAGGAAAAATTCATGCCGTCCGCCCCGTGTTTCGGGCCCTGGGAGACGTGGCTGCCCTTGCCTATGAGGCAATTGAACGTGGGCGCCACTCCCCCACCACCGCGGAAGTGGCCCGCAACAGTGGTGTCAGCCGCAACGCCTGCTCGGCCGCATTGGCTGAGATGGAGACACTCGGCATGATCCAGCGCCACGGTAGAACGTGGAAAACCACTTCAGTGAACCTCCGCATGCTCGCCGCCAGGCTCGGAGTGCTCGACGACTACCTTGACCACATCCGGCGGAATCGTCACGAACGCGCGATCTGGCATGCCTACCTCGATAGGTTCAAGACACTCCAGCTTGCGATCGATGAGGTCGATTTGTTTGATTCTGAAAGGGATGAGTATTGGCTACCCCCGGATGATGCGGCAGTGTGGCGAATAGATCAGCCCGCATAGGTCTCTGGTGCAGTTGATTTCGCTGGCAGCTACCAAAATGCTAGTGAATCGGTAGTGCCTTAGTAGTGTTTCGCTAGCACAGCGTTTCGAGTTGGTCCCACATCCCTGCTGAGCGTGGGTGACGATTGCGTGGAGCTTATGCTCGCGTCCAGCAGTTTGAGGTTGATCCTCAGCCACGGTCGTGTAGTAGTTCGATAGCACTTTGAAACTGCTCCGATAATTTGGGCTGTGCATTGGTACGCCGCCCACGTACTGATACTACTTTCATAGTGCTATCGAATAAGTAGTGTTTCGCTAGCAAACTTGCTCCTTTGGCAGTCATCAGCTGCCCCTCAGTTTCACAATCACTATCAAATCAATAGTGATTCAATAGCAATTTAGTAGCGAGCAGTATTCCATATGACGCGCATGACTCCAGTCAGGGAGGTGAGTACTTGGGCTTGCTGGCGGCCTGGTCCCTCAGCGCCCATCGCTATCAATCGGATAGTGATGTGATAGCAGTTGAAACTGCTATCACCCTATCCGAGGATCTTCTCTCGATCCGGCCCATTTGCTACTGCTTTCATAGTGCTATCAAACAGGTAGCGTGTCGCTAGCCTTTTGCTATCAACCTCGGCATTAGGTTGGAGGCATGATCATTGTTGTGGGTAGCGAAAAGGGCGGCGTCGGCAAGTCCACGGTTGTAACCAACCTTGCTGTTGAGCTGGCGAAGCGGGGGATGCGCATAGCGGTCGTGGACGGCGACCGGCAGCGGTCCACTGCTCGTTGGGCAGTAGACCGCGAAGAGGCCGGGCATGAACCTCGCATCTTTGTAGTGGAGAAACTTGGGAGCCTGCACGAGACGCTGCGTGAACTGGATACGAGCTATGACGTTGTCCTTGTCGATGTGGCAGGGAAGGACAGCAAGGAGATGCGCACAGCCATGACTGCGGCCCACCAGTTGTTGATCCTGACGCAATCGAGTCAATTTGATCTCGATACACTCGCGACTGTCGATAGGTTGATTGAAACTGCCCGTGACTTCAATCCCTCCCTTCGAGTCAGAGGGGCTCTTACACGGGTATCAACCAACGCGTTCGAATCTGAAAGTGGCGACGCCAGGGATTACCTTTCCGACTATCCGAGTATCGAACCACTGCGAACCGTTCTGTATGAGCGCAAGGCTTATCGAGACGTGGTGGGGGAGGGGCTCGGAGTTGTTGAGTGGAAGAACCCTAAGGCGGCGAGGGAAATCCGTGGGCTGGTAGAGGAGTTGATGGGGTAGTGGCAATCAAGAAGCGGTCCGCGTCCGAGAAAGCTAGGGACGAGGCTATCGAGGCGTTTGGCAATGCCGCTGAACCACTACTGACCTCGCCGGCTGTCAGCGCTGAGCGCGGAATTCCAGCCAGGCCCAGTGTCACGCCCACACTTAGTGATTCGAGGGACAAGGGGACTGCCAGAACGATGTTGCTTCGTTTTGACGAGGACCGTGAACTCATGGACTTACTTGCGGACGTGGCGAAGCTCGAAGGCCGAAAGAAGCATCCGATGGCATTGCGCGCTCTTAGGATCGGTCTCGAGCAGGTCCGCGACAGTTACGAGTAAGTAAGCCACCTGGATCTATGAAGTTGCTATCAAGTTGATAGCAACTTCATAGCAGTCACAGGATAGTTGGCCTGCGGTATCAAGCGCGTATTGGAGCGCATCCAGAAGGCGCGTCAAAAACGACCGTTTCTGACCTGCGGTCGGCGAGCCTTCAAATGTCATTTTCCGTACTCGCGTGCACGGCGAGCAGCGCGTTTCCAGGGTTGTGCAGGCGGGTGTTGAGCACTGGTTTTTCCGTACTCCTCTGCACTAGGGTCGTTTTTGCTTACTACTCCTCTGCACGCCGAGGGAGGTGTCGGAGTGGATGCGGAATCGGCGCCCATTCGTGAGCCGGGCACACTAACGATGCCGGATGACCTGTGGGATCGGACGAAGTCGGTTTCGGCCGTGATCGGTCCCTTGGCTGCGCGGACGGTCGTTGGCAGGGCCGCGGTTGATGCTGCCGCCGCGGCCTTGGGCGTATCGCGACGCCAGGTGTACGTGTTGATCAAACGCAGTCGCGATGGTTCTGGTTTGCTGACAGATTTGGCTCCGGGCCGTTCCTCCGGAGGGAAAGGAACCGCAAGGCTGTCAGAGGAGGTCGAGGACCTTGTCCGGATGATGGTGCGGAAGCAGTTCCTGACTCGGCAGAAACGGACGTTGGCGGCGGTGTATCGGGATATTGCTGCGGCCTGCCGCGCAAGGCAGCTTCCTGTCCCGGCCCGAAACACGGTGGAGCGGCGCATCCGGGCGTTGAATCCAGTTGAGGTAGGCCGGCGTAGGGGAGGGCCCGATGCGGTGCGGTCGCTGCAGTCCGCCGGGGACGAGGTGCCTGCAGTCGGCACGATTCTGGAGCGGGTGCAGATTGACCACACAGTCATCGATGTGATCGTCGTGGACGAGCGGGAGCGGCGACCGATTGGTCGGCCGTATTTAACTGTCGCAATCGATGTTTACAGTCGGTGCATGATCGGCATGGTTGTGACCCTGGAGGCGCCCTCGGCAGTGTCGGTTGGGCTGTGCCTGGCGCATGCCGGGACTGACAAAAGACCATGGCTTGAAGGTCTGAGTGTTGAGGCGGGGTGGCCCATGAGCGGGAAGCCGAGACTGCTTTACCTGGATAATGCCAGCGAATTCAAGAGCGAAGCGCTCCGACGAGGATGCGATCAGCACGGTATCGAGCTGGCCTACCGCCCGCTGGGCCGGCCTCATTATGGCGGAATCGTGGAACGCGTGATCGGCACCGCGATGAAACAAATCCACGAACTTCCCGGGACCACCTTTTCCAATCCCAGCGAACGGGGTGGTTATGACTCCGACCGGGAAGCGGCGCTGACCCTGCGCGAGCTGGAGAAATGGATGGTCCTTGCCGTCACCAACTATCACGGCACCACCCACAGCACGCTGGGGCAGACGCCAGCTGGTCGGTGGGCTGAAGGGGTGGCGTCGACGGGGCTGCCGCCGGTTGCCACTAACCCGACGGCGTTCCTGGTCGATTTCCTTCCCGTCGTGCGGCGTACCCTGACGAGGACGGGCTTCGTCATCGATCATGTCCACTATTTCTCCAATGCGCTGAAACCATGGATCAGCCGGCGCGACACGCTTGGGCCGTTCCTTATCCGCCGGGACCCCAGGGACATCAGCAGAATCTGAGTGTTGGAACCGGAGGGGGCTCAGTATGTTGAGGTCCCTTACCGGACGATGGCTAACCCCTCTGTGAGCCTGTGGGAGCACCGGCACGCCTTGGCGCGACTACACGAGCGCGGAGTAGCCCAAGTGGATGAGGCGGCGTTGTTCCGCACGATCGCGCAAATGCGGGAAATCGCAAACACTGCCTCGAAAACTACCAAGCGGATGCGCCGCGACACCGAGCGCCGCCATGCAGTGACGACGCGGCATTCGAAGACACCAATTCCACTACTCCCGCCGGAAGCCGCTGCTCAGCAGGAACCGGACACGATCGCGGCCCCGGTACCGCGATTCGATCAGATCGAGCAGTGGTGACCGTGCCTGAGTACGAGGCGCCGGAGTTGTCCCACCTGCACCCGAGTGTGCGGGCCGCGGCACGGTTGCCTGCGAACGAGCGGGTTGAATTGATCAGGGCCGACCGGTGGATCGGGTACCCGCGCGCGGTGGAAGCGGTGGCCCGCCTGGAGTCCCTGCTGTCTTGGCCGGACAAACAGCGCATGCCGAACCTGTTGCTGATCGGGCCGACGAACAACGGCAAGTCGATGATCGTGGAAAAGTTCCGCCGGGGGCACCCGCCCGTGGCCGAGCCAGAGCGGGAACGCATTCCGGTGTTGTGCGTGCAGATGCCCTCGGAGCCTTCCGTGCTGCGCTTTTACATCGCGCTCCTGGCCGCGCTGGGGGCACCGCTTCAACCGCGGCGGCGCTTGGCTGACGTGGAGCAGATTTCGCTGAAACTGCTGCGCTTGACGGGAGTGCGCATGCTCGTCATCGACGAGCTGCACAATATCCTCGCAGGGCAAGGCAACAGCCGCCGGGAGTTCCTCAACCTCCTGCGATTCCTGGGCAACGAGCTGCGCATCCCGATCGTCGGCGTCGGAACGCGGGAGGCATATCTTGCCGTTCGTTCCGATGATCAGCTGGAGAACCGGTTTGAACCCATCGTCCTTCCCTTGTGGAAGACGGGGGAGGACACTCTGTCGTTGTTGGCCAGCTTCGCGGCCGCCCTGCCCCTGCAGCGAGCCTCGGACATCGCTACCGCCGATATGGCGCAGTATCTACTCGCCCGAAGTGAGGGAACCATTGGCGAACTCGCCCGGCTTCTGACGACCGCGGCGATCGCCGCCGTGGAAAGCGGTGAAGAGCGCATCAATCGTCGGACCCTGGTCATGGCCGACTATGCAGGACCCACCGAACGGCGCCGCTTGTTCGAACGCGAACTGATGTGAGGCCGCCGGAGCGCTGGCCCCTTCATCCGGCACCTGCAGCAACGGAATCATTGTCCTCCTGGCTGCGGCGGACGGCGAGCAGCTACGGCATGTACTCCCACCAGCTGCTCGAACACGCACTCGGCCACCGGGAACTCAGCGACGCAGAGCTGGATCTGGACCCGCCACGTGACCTCCTCGACGAGCTCGCCAAGCGCACGGGCCTCGACCAGCACCGCGTACAGGCCATGACCATGGCCGGCTGGGTGCCATGGCTCTTCGACTCCCTCGCCCCCGCACCCGATGCCTACGCAACCTATGTGCACCAGTTCTCGGTACTCCTGCCACCGACGCGGCGCCAAATCTACACACCGCGGAAGTGGCTGCCATGGCTCGCGGAAACCCGGGTGCTGCGGGGATGCCGCGAATGCCTGAAGTCCGGCCCGACGATACTGCTCTTCTGGCAATTGCCGCTCATGGCCAGCTGCCCGGTACACCGACACCGGCTCGAGACCTATGAAGGACACCCTGCTGACTACATCAAGTGGACAACCTCCGCCGAGGACCAGCGGGAATTCCCGGACCCTTTGTTCCTGATGGACCGGCGCACCTGGCAGGCAATAGCAACAGGATCCGTGGACCTACCCCGGCGCTCTGTTCATGCCGGAGTCTGGTTCCGGCTGCTGCGGACCCTCTTGGACGAACTCAGCACGGCCCAGGGACGATACGGCCGGCAACTGGAGGATGTGCGCCGGGTCTGGGACCACTGCGGCCACCCGTTCCGGGCCGGCCTGCACTCATGGCAACCGTTCGAGACCCTCCACTGGACCCGACAGCTGCAACTGCTCAAAGCCGCTGCCACCGCGATGGAAATGATCGAAGATGGCACTCTGACCGTCCTCGGTACCTCCGGGCACCTTCTGCGCCCCGAACCGAAGACACCGATCAGCAGCGGGACCCCGCCCGGACCACTTACAGCAGGAGCGGACACGCACCAGCCGACGCTGGACGAGCTCTGGAACACAGTGACGACTACCTTGGACGCATGCATCGCGGCAGCCAAAACGGATCCCGTGGTCGCGAAGCACCTCTTCGACTTCGCACGGTACGGGTGCCGCAGCGAGGAATTCGTGGGCGGTCTCAAAGACGCCTTCGCCGAGCTTCAGATCCCCCTCGAGTTCTTGTCACAAACAGAATGAGATAGACCCTTTGCCTGACTTAGAATACGTAACGGGTTAAGTGACACGTTCCGATTCGAATCGGTCAGGGGGTCTGCTGTCACTTAAACGAACGTATAGGTGACAGAGGAGAAATCGGTGCTGGTCGGATACATGCGCGTCTCGAAAGCAGACGGATCCCAAGCCACGGACCTGCAGCGGGACGCGCTCCTGGCCGCCGGCGTCGACGCCGGTTTGCTCTACGAAGACATGGCATCCGGAACGAAGGATAACCGGCCCCAGCTCGCAGCATGCCTCAAGGCTCTACGCCACGGCGACACCCTCATGGTCTGGAAGCTCGATCGGCTCGGCCGAGACCTGCGGCACCTGGTCAACATCGTCCACGACCTCACCGAACGGGGAATCGGGCTCAAGGTCCTGACGGGCCAGGGCGCTGCGATCGACACCACCACCGCGTCAGGGAAGCTCGTCTTCGGAATTTTCGCCGCCCTTGCCGAGTTCGAACGTGAACTCATTTCCGAACGAACCCTTGCCGGCCTCGCCGCCGCCCGCGCCCGCGGCAGGAACGGCGGACGTCCCTACAAGATGACCCCCGCGAAACTCCGGCTCGCCATGGCATCCATGGGCCGACCAGGCACCAAAGTCGGCGAACTTTGCACCGAGCTGGGCATCACGCGGCAAACCTTGTACCGTCATGTTTCGCCCTCAGGAGAGCTGCGGCCGGATGGCGAAAGGCTTCTTTCCCGATAGGTTTATTCGCGGCTCCCTTGCGCACGCCCCCTGCCGCTGAGTGCCCACGGACGATGTCGGCTCCTGTTCTGGCTGCCCCCTGGTGCGATATGACGGGCCGGACCGGGATCAGGTAGCGTTTCACCGGCTCCACTTCGATCCGTCAACTGAGGCTGGTCCTTTTTGGGCCGGAAAGTGATCAGCGAAAGAATGAACCTGCTTCAAGCAATCGTCCTGGGTGTCGTCGAAGGAGTGACTGAGTTCCTGCCCGTCTCCAGCACCGGACATCTGACGATCGTTGAGAAGCTCCTCGGTCTGCAGGTCGACGACGGCGGAGTAACAGCATTCACGGCGATCATCCAGGTCGGTGCGATCCTGTCCGTCGTCGTGTATTTCCGAGCCGATATTGCCCGGTTGTTCCTCGCCTGGGCCCAGGGGCTGCGCCGGGCCGAAGCCCGCACCCATCCCGACTACCGTTTCGCCTGGTACGTAATTATCGGTTCCATTCCGATCGGTGTGATCGGTTTTCTCGGCAAGGATCTCATCGCCGGGTCTCTGCGGAACCTCTGGGTTGTCGTTGCCGCCCTCATCGGCTGGAGCATCGTCATGGCAGCGGCTGAACGGACGGGCCGGCAGACACGCCCCGAGCGGGCGGTCACCCTCAAAGACACGCTGGTCATCGGCCTCATGCAGTGCATCGCTCTCATTCCCGGCATCTCCCGCTCCGGAGCAACCATCAGCGCCGGTCTATTCCGGGATCTGGACAGGGTAGCGGCCACCAGAATTTCGTTCTTTTTGTCCATCCCCGCGCTCACCGCCGCCGGAGCCTACGAGGGTCTTACCCAGGCCGGGGAGATCAGTGCGACGGTTGGCTGGATACCCACCATCGTCGGTACTGCCGTTAGTTTCATCGTTGCGTACGCATCGATCGCCTGGCTCCTGCGCCTGGTCGCCAAACACAGCATCACGGTCTTCATCGGATACCGCATCGGGCTCGGCGTCGTCCTCGCGGCGCTTCTTGGCTTCGGGATCATCGCCGCCACGTAGCTCCGCCCTGTTCGGTTCCGCTCCCCGACATACGTGCCCACAGCCGGCGGCTCGAACGGGCAAGCCCGCGAAAGTCTGTCGTCCCGCACGTTCCCCGGCTGGCCTGTCCAGAAAATCGGTCCGCGAGGCAGGAAGCTCCACGTGCACTAAGACCGGGCATGGCCCGGGCAGCTGTAAGCATCCCCCATGGCTCGCCGTGATGACACGGCGGGCAAGTTGTTGCCAGCGGGCCTCGTCATGTGGTTGATTACAGGGACGGTGATGGATCTCGCCGGGGCGGGCCACCGTCCGAACCGCCGCACCCGGCTGATAGTTCCTGTTTAGTGCCACGCACAGACGGAGAACTATGCCTAATTTCGCCACCGCCCCACATGTGCGGGATGAGCGTCCCCAAGCGGACCGTAAAGACTCTCGCCCTGCATCGACCCAGGTTGCCGACATGGGGTGCTCTCATGACTGACTACAACGCCCTCCTCGGGTGCGGGGACTACAACCGTGGCCTGGTCATCGGTGTTATTGACATTCCGATGGGATCGAGCCACAAGATCGAATGGGACCGCACCACGGGCCTCTTCCACCTAGACCGGGTAGACCCGCGAATTTTCGCTAAACCGGTGAACTACGGATTCATCCCGCAAACGTTGGACGAGGACGGCGATGAACTGGACATTCTGTGCGTGACCCGCGAACCGCTGCCCACTGGGCTCGTCGTGCGCGGCCGGATTCTGGGCGTCCTGAACTTCCGCGACGGGGACGATATGGACTATAAGATCGTCGCAGTCCCGGCAGATGACCGCGACGAGGGGGACCGTATCCGCACCATCGAAGATCTCGGTACCAGGTGGCAGGAACAGATCACCCACCACTTCAATCACTACAAGGACCTCCAGCCCGGAACCCGCGCCCACGTCTTGGGCTGGGGCACGCCTGAGGAAGCCGCCAGGATTCTCGGCGATTGCAGCCAACGCTGGCAGGACCGAATGGGCGGCGGACCGCAACCACGAGGCCCCCTCCTGGCATGAACCGAAGCCCATGCCCCAGGCACAGCCTCGGCGGCAGGAGGCGTGACCGGCTAGCTCCCCTTTGCCGTCGGTGCTCTGGGAGTATTCTTGCTCTGCGTCTGCTCTGCATCCGCGCGTCCAGCGCGGAATCTGTCCGGCTGGCCCTGATCTTTCGTAGATTCGCTGAGCGATCGTCCGCGGGATGGTATCGATGGGAACGGTCAGGAGGAATTCCGGGGTTCGTAGGCGTCGGGGATGCCGTCGTGGTCTGAATCGATCAGCTCCGCTTCGTGGGCCTGCCGGTACTGCCGGTTCCTGGTCCGCAACACGGCGACAGCCAGCAGTGCGGCCAGGACGGACGCTGTGAGGATACCCACCTTCGCATGATCATCGTGCAGGCTTCCGTTGCCGAAACTCAGTTCGGCCACGAGCAGCGAGACGGTGAATCCGATGCCCGCCAGGAGTGATACCCCGAGCACGTCTATCCATTTAAAGGTGCTGTCCAGTCGCGCTCTGGTGAACTTGGTGAGGAGCCAGGTGGTTCCGAGAATTCCGGCCGGCTTGCCCAGGACCAGCGCCAGGATGATGCCGGCGGCCACCGGGTCCGTCAGCGCCGAGACCAGACCGTCCCAGCCGCCGACGGCCACGCCGGCGGAGAAGAACGCGAACACGGGTACGGCAACACCGGCGGAGATCGGGCGGAACCTGTGCTCGAAGACTTCGGCAAGGCCGGGGCCCGCGTCCGGACCGCCGCTGGCCTTGGAACGAAGGACGGGGACGGCGAACCCCAGCAGCACGCCGGCGACGGTGGCGTGGACGCCCGAGGCGTGCACCAGCGCCCACGCGAGCGTGCCTAACGGCAAAAGGATCAGCCACGCCGCAGGGGCTTTCATCTTGAAGAACCGCCGGTATTTCTGTGCCAGGAACGTGTAGAGGGCCAGCGGGATGAGTGCCCACAGCAGCGGCCCGGTCTGGATTTCGGTGGTGTAGAAGAACGCGATGATGCTGATGGCGAGGAGGTCATCGACCACGGCCAGGGTCAGGAGGAAGATCCGCAGGGCGCTGGGCAGGTGCGAGCCAATAATGGCCAGAACGGCGACAGCGAACGCTATGTCAGTGGCGGTGGGGATGGCCCAACCGCGAAGCGTCTCGGGGCTCGTGATGTTGATAGCGGCGTAGATGAGTGCGGGGACCACCACGCCGCCCACGGCGGCAGTGACCGGGACGATCGCTTTATTGAGCTGGCGCAAGTCTCCGGCGACGAATTCCCGTTTGAGTTCCAGGCCTACTAGGAAGAAGAAAATGGCCAGCAGCCCGTCTGCGGCCCAGGCGCCGAGGCTCAGTTGCAGGTGCCATGGCTCGTAGCCGATCTTGAAGTCCCGGAGGGCAAAGTAACTCTCGGACACCGGAGAGTTGGCCCAGATCAACGCGATGGCGGCGGCCGCCACCAGGAGCACGCCGCCGACGGTTTCTTTGCGCAGGATCTCGCCGATGCGCAATGACTCCGCGTAACTGCCCCGTCCGAAGATGGTGAACCGGGGCGGCGGTGAGGGGAGTTTCTGGCCCATGAAGGACTCCTAAAAGTTAGGTCGACAAAAAATACTGCCGACCAGACTTCCCGGCTCACCTTCATATAGTCTACGGGGCGCCGGCGTCATCAGGCAGTCCGCGCCCGGCTACGCAGCGGGTCCCTGCGTGGGCGCGGGCACGGATTTGAGCAACGGGATGAAGGCGATCAGCGCGACGAGCTGGGTGCCGATGGTGAAGATGATGAGCCCGGTGAGGGACGTTGAGTAGAGGGCTCCGATGCCTCTGTTAGGCAGAGAGTGATTCTGATGGATGCTATCCACTCGCTCGTCGTTCGTCAATGGTTCCGCTCAATCCGGGCTTCGCAGCTCGTGGCGGTCGCCCGCCTACTCGATCGCGTTGACGCTGGCCAGGCGGCCCAGTGGAGCCGTGGAGAGCCAATGTCGAGTAGGCGCACGGATGTTGGTATGGCGCCTGGCAGCCAGCCGGTTGTGGTTGCTGTTGTATCGGCGTGTATTCACGTCAACCAAGGCGTACCAATCGGGATGGGCTCGGCGGGCCCCATCAGCAGCTGGCGCACAACGAGCGTCAACCGACGACCGGGATGTCGACGGCGATCGCGGGCGTTCAACTTGTCACCGGCGTTGAATCACGGATCCCTCTTGACAGAAGGCTTCTCTGTGTGACAGAAATGGCAGATACTCGCCCCATAGGCGAGCCAGTTGCTTTGATCAGGAGGCTTGAGTTGAACACAGACCTGTCCGTGAACTACATATCCGTCGGCGGAATCAGGACGCGCTATATCGATCAGGGCGAGGGTCCGGTCATCCTCCTGATCCACGGTGGCCACTCGGGTATGAGCATGCCGGGCGGCGGGGATGGTTGGGCTCCCGTCATCGCTCCTCTGGTCGACAAGGGCTTCCGCGTCGTGACCTTCGACAAGCTGGGGCAGGGAGAGACTGACCTCGCGCCGACGCATGCCGAGTGGACGTTCGATGCGGTGGTCAAGCACGCCAGGGGCTTCATCGACGCTCTGGGACTCGAGGACATGATTCTGGTCGGGCACTCGCGCGGTGGCCTGCTGGCGAGCAAGCTCGCTCTTGACATGCCGGAGTCGACCAAAGGTCTCTTCATCGTGTCGAGCGCGACGCTCGCTGGCACCGACCCTAAGTTCCGCGACGTTGAGTTCTACGACGCGATCACGCGTTCGCTTCCGGCGGACGCGTCTCCGGAGGAGATCTGCGGAGCCTTCTTCCGTGCGCTGTACGTGACCCCGGTGCCGCAGGAACAAATCAATGCGGCCGCCGCCAAGTACGTCAAGGAGAACCACCAGAACGCCCTCAAGACCTACCCGATGGTTGAGAAGAAATACTGGGAGCCGAGTCTTCAGGCGGCGAAGGACGACATCCGCGCTCGCCTCTTCGCCGGCGAGGTCAATATTCCCGTCGAAGTCGTCTGGGGCCGCGACGATCGCTCGGCGCCGGTTGACCTGGGCATCGCCTTCTACCAGAAGCTCGCCCTCGTCTCGGAGACCACGAGCCTGCACATCCTGGGAACCGCGGGCCACTGCGTCTTCGCGGAGCGAACCGAGGACTTCGTTCGAATCCTGGCGGACTACGCAGGCCGTCGCAGCGCCAGCTATGCGACGCGTCGTTGATGGTGATCCTGGGGAACTATCCCGCTTGACGGGGTCTTCGAGTCCGTGCCGGATTGGCGCAGCGCGCCCAGATCGTGCTGCTGGCTTCGGCGTGCGAGTCGAACACCGCGATCGCGGACAAACTGGCCTGTATCTCTTGAAGTGGCCCCCCTGTTCGTGTCCGGTTTCCGGCGACCACGGTGGGCTCTGGGAGAGGGGCCGAAGACAGCGGCGGTTTTCGGCTGGGCGTGATGTGCCCGTGAAAGAGATCGCGGCGCCCGTGGCTCCGTCCTCCCCGGACGAACCCGGTTGAGGGAATTGTTGCCCGGGCTGGTGTGCCGGTTGCGCTCAGCGCGCCGGGCCGGCCCGGCGCAGGCGCCGGATGAAGCACAAGCGCGGGATCCTTCGGCGGGCGACAGCCGCAGGGCGGCCCGCATTGGGGCATGGCGGTCCTCCCGCGGGGTGGATTCTACCCTTGATTCCGCTCCCCCTTCCACGGGCCACTGGCTGGCCCCGCCAGAGGGGGCGGAGGAAGAAGCGGTCCCCATCGTGGAAGCCCTCGGCTGCGGCCGGTTCTGGGTCTGAGATCGGTGCCGGGCGGGGCTCACACTGGCCGGGCCTTCAGATCGGACTTGGTCATGCGGAAGGACGCCTCAACCTGCCACAGGTCGTGATACGCGCCGATCACCGCTGCTGCGGACATCTTCTCGGCGCCGGTGACCTTCAGGAACCTCGCCTTCTTCAGCGGCGTGCTGCCCGGGCAGGGACTGGGGAATTAACGGTGTATCCGGCTCGACACGCCGGGGCGGCAAGCCTGGCGGGAAGGAGCCCGATATGGCCGCAACACTTGAGGCTGTGCCGAGTACGAAAGCCGTTGACGAACTGACAGAGAAATCCGAGGCCGAGGCTGCCCGCGAGCTGGTCAGGATGGCGAGGGAGCAGGGGCTGTCCCTGGCCGGTCCTGACGGACTGCTCAAGCAGCTGACCAAGACCGTCATCGAAACCGCCCTGGACGAGGAACTGACCGAGCACCTCGGTTATGAACGGCACGACACGGCGGCGAAGGATACTGCCAACTCGCGCAACGGAACGCGGTCCCAGACCGTGCTGACGGAGACGACAGGCCCGGTGCAGATCGACGTTCCGCGGGACCGGGAGGGGTGCCGATAGGCCCTGCTGCGAAGGTCCCGTCCTGCGTTGGCGCCGAGGATCAGCCCCCGATATACGGGGCGGTTTCTAGTGAACGTTGCGAATTAGATGTGTTTGCATCCGGTGTCCTAATCGTTGCATGGCTGCCCGTGGCGAGCGGTCGTTGAGACATGCTCGGGGCCTGTCGTTGAGTCCGTCGCAGACGTCATCGAGCTGGTCTAACTCCACACGTTCAGGTCCGTGCCCTTTGGAAAGTACTGCCGGAGCAGTACGGGGTCGCTTTAAGGGCCCTTCGCAGTTAAGCATGGTTGATGTCTCGGCCGGGCAGGGGCACTGACGGTCGGTGTTGTTGAAACCAAAGACCGGGCCGTGGAGAACGCGGCCTTGAAAGCTGCCGTTTCGTATTTGGCTGCGTCGATCGGGAGGTGCGCCCGGGCTTGTAGAGCCGCAGACCGTCCGTGCCGCAGGCCCATTCCGGTGGCGGACGGTGTGCCTGCGGCGCGGACGATCTGCGGCGGGACGAACCACCCGAGACTCCCCTTCCGTCGTACCGGAAGCACTCCGAAAAGACCAGGACTTTGAACAACCTGAAGGACAGACCCATGACCACAAACTCCTCAGATCTGGCCCTCACGGTCGCCGTCACCCACCGTGGCGCTGGAAAAGAAGCCTTCGCGCACCTAACGCGGGGTGAATCCCTGGCCATGATTCCGCCGTTGATCCTCGAACTTTCCGGCAGGATCAGCCGCCGGGCTGCGCTCCTAGAGGCGTCATCAATCGACGCGGCCCACAGTTCCGATGACCTGGCCGCCCTCGCCTGGATTCAGCAATCCCTGGAAGATGTTGAAGCCACCATCATGGGACTGTCGGAGGTAAACCGCCGCCGTTCTGCAGCGTTCCACGGTCCTGCCCCTTCTTCTGCCGGAAGCCTTGGTCCCCTAGGTTCCGCCGGGGCCGCCGGGATTTGGGCCCTGGCTTGATCATGCCGGCGGGCTGCCGCTCCTCCGTTCCGTCCCAGGGACATTTGGCGTGTCCCAAAGTACTGATCACCGCCCTCAGATTAAGGATTTGACCATGCACGCAGCACCCGGTTGTCTCGTCGTCGCCGTTCACACCCGAAAAGAACTGGACGCCGCCCTGGATGAAGCGGTGGATCTGCTGAAGCCGGCGGCGATGGCTGAACACGTCGGCATCTCGGTGGCCCGCCTCGCCCCGGGCCGCTATGAAGCGCGCCTGGACAGCGACGTTCCACGCGGTGTGACACTCGAAAGGTGGGGGAGCGGGCTGCGATGAACGGACAGCAGAGCGATCTCTCCGGCGCGCCGGCTGGCAGCGTTTTTAGCATGGTCTGCCCCGCCGCCCGCCAGGCCGGCTGTTCCCTGCGTACGGCGGCTCTCGGCGCAGCGCCGGGGAGGAATGGGTTGAAAGAGTCGCTGACAGAATGCGAAATCGAAGTCTTCCTGTCCCTGGCCCGCGGGCACCGCATCGCTGTGAGGGATCATGAAACCGGGGCATTGTGGTACGGGCGGGTTGACATGACGTTTCCGGAACACGGATTTGTCTGGGTCATCACGGACGTCGGTGAGCGGAAGTTGCTCGACGTTGGCGTGCACACAATCTGGCGGCCGGAGGAGTCCGGCGCCTGCGGCCGCGTTCGCCGGGAAGCCGGTCGCCTTGGGCCTTCGACGATGAGCAGGGTGAGGGCCGTCTGACGCCGGGGGCAGGGCGTGGCCGCATGCAGCTGCGGCGTGGTGCGGCAGGAAAGAGGTCAGGGCCTCTTTGAATTGGTCGCGACCAAGCAACCAATACCCAAAAGAGACCCTGACATGAATAACTCTATGTCGTGTTCCGGTGGCCGCTGGTGCACGCGCGCGGATGCGCTGCTCGGTGTCGAGGGCGTCCGCGTCAGCTCCGTCACGGCAACCGGTACCGGCCTGCTTCTGGGCGTCGAAACCGGGGAGAACGTCACCGGCTGCGCCGACTGCGGCGTCATCGCGGTCGGGCATGGACGCCGCCAGGTCCGTCTCCATGACATTCCCTGTTTCGGCCGCCCGGTGCGGCTGCTGTGGGCCAAACGTGTCTGGCGGTGCCCGGACCCGGACTGCCCGAGAACGACGTTCACAGAGGAGCACCCGCTGGCAGGACCACGGGCGAAGCTCACCGCCAGGGCCGCCGGGTGGGCGACCGATGCGCTCCAGCATTTCGACACCTCGGTCTCCGCCTTGGCCCATCAGCTCGGCGTCTCCTGGCACACCGTCTGGGACGCGGTCAGGATCGAAGCCACCCGGCGGATCGCATCGACCGGCCGGCTGACCGGGGTAGATGCGCTCGGGGTCGATGAGCATGTCTGGTCCCACACCGGCCCGCCCGGAACCGGCATGGTCACCGGGATCGTGGACCACACCCGCGACCCCGCGGGGGTGGTGCACGCCAGGTTGCTTGACCTGGTTCCGGGCCGGTCGGGGAAGGCCTATGCGGACTGGCTCAAAGAACGCGGCGCAGGGTTCACTGCCGGGATCAAGACCGCCGCGCTGGATCCGTTCCGCGGCTACGCGAACGCGATCCGTGACGAGCTGCCCGAAGCCATCGCCGTTCTGAACGCGTTCCATGTCGTGAAGCTCGGCTCGGCCATGATCGACGAGGTCCGCCGCCGGGTCCAGCAGGACACCCTGGGACACCGCGGCCGCAAGGGCGACCCGCTCTACGGAATCCGTCGAACCCTGCAGATCGGCGCCGAACACCTCACCGACAAACAAGCCGCCCGGCTCGATGCTAAGCTCAGCGCCGGGGATCACGGCCACGAAGTCACCCTGGCCTGGCAGTGCTACCAGAAGCTCCGCAACATCTACCACGCCCGCCCGGAGCGGGGCCGGGAACTCGCCAACGAAGTAATCACATCATTCCCGACCTCCCCATCCCGGAAGTCGCCCGACTCGGGCGGACACTCAATGGAAGACAGCGATCCTAGCCTACTTCGACACCCACGGCGCTTCCAACGGACCCACCAAAGCGATCAATGGCGTCATCGAAACCACCCGCCGAATCGCCCGCGGCTTCCGCAACTTCACCAACTACAGACTCAGATGCCTACTGGCCGCCGGCGGCCACCGCCCCTACCGGAACAAACAGACCAACCATGCCTAAACGCGAAGCCGCTTTAAGTCTTCTAGACCAGGCGCCCCTGGAGTTCTTCTGCGGCTGCCCGGAGCATGCCCCCGAGGTCGCTGCGAAGCTCCTCCGACATGCGGTGGGCCGGCACAGATACGTTGATTCCGTAGACAGTGCCGCTTGGGCCGGCAACCGCGGCGGCGACCGATGTCACCCCGTCTTCGCTCTCTTCGCGGCTATTTGCGTAACCCCTGTGCCGGATTTCGTCGAGCTCCCTTTCAAGGTCCGACCTGGAGGTAATTGAGTTGGTAGTCAGCTTGGGGAGTTCCTGCCCTGGGTACAGATTCCGCAGCTGCTTCTCACCGAGGAGGCTCAGCATCGCTTTACCAGTCGCAGTGCAGTTTGCTGGCAAGGTGAGGCCCTGGCGGGAACCGACGCGGACCGCTCGCCTGCTTTCGATGGCGTCGATGAATTGGACGTCAGTCCTCTCAAGCCTGGCGAAGTGGACGGTTTCTCCCGTTTGTTCGAAGATCCGCTCGAGGACCGGCCGGGCCAGTGTCCGGATGTCCACCTGCCGTCTGATCGCAAAGGCAATCGAGCTCAGCGCCTGCCCAGGTTCGTAGGCCCGGGTCGCCGGGTTCTGCCGAACGAAGCCACGGTAGAGAAGCATGCCCATAAGCCGGTGCGCCGTCGACGACGCCACGCCCAAGTAAGTGCTGGCATCGGTCAGCCTGATGCTGGGCTGGGTTTCGAACAGCAGGAGCAGCCGCAGGGCGTTATCAACAGACTCGATGGGGTATTGCGGCGGCGGACCGTATTTGGATCCGTCTTCTGTCTCTGTCGATCGCATGCCTTGTATCGTACCCAGCGTCGGCGGGACTGTCGGCACTGCCGCGCTGGCCGGCTTCATGGGCTGACGCTCAGCCGGGCGAGCTCGTGTCGCCAGGCGGTCGCGATGTTGAACGGCCCTCCGAGATCTGGCAGCTCCGCCATGTCGGGACCGGGAAGGTCGTGCAGCTGCCCTCCGGCTGCTGTGATCTGAAGCGACAGGCCTGCCAAGGTGTTTACGCTGATGGCTTGGAGGACCGCCTGCTCCATCGTCGGCGCCGCGCTGGTGAGGCCGTGTCCGCGCAGCAGCACCACGGGCCGATCGCCCATGGCGTCGAGCATTTCCGCTGCGAGCTCGCGGTTTCGCACGAGCACTCCTCTGGGGTAGACGGGTATTCCGTCTGCCGCCAGGCGGGTGCCCGGGATGTCGAACGCCCCGACGATCGGCCGGATGGCGAGCCCTGCCAAGTCGGCGGCCACGACCTGCGGGGGGTGGGCATGCACAACGGAGTTGATATCCGGGCGCCGCCGCAGCAGCTCGGTGTGCAGAGGCAGCTCGTTGGGGACCGTGTAGCCGCTGTCGAGCTCGCCTTCGGCGGCGGGATTGCCGTCGAGGTCGACCAGCCGGATGTCGTTGGCTTCGGTGTGCGCGAGGCCACGCTCCTTGGGACCCCTGCAACGGACCAAGAGCTCGTTCTCCCCCGTTCGCGCACTGATGTGGCCGAGGATTCCGTCGGCGAGGCCGCGGCCGGCCAGGACCCGGCAGGCCATTGCGATGGCCTGCCGTTGCTCTTCGTGGACCACCGGCGGCTGACTTCCCCGCATCAGAGTGCCGCCGTCGGCCGGGGCTCGAGCAGGAGCTCGAGTTTGTCGCGCAGTTCCTGCACGCCGATCCCTGATCCCATGCCGCGGCGGCAGGCAAGCAGGGCCTTCGGCCAGTTCACGATCGCGGCACCGTACAGTTCCACTCCGTCGGTGGTGTAGAGCGCTGCGAACCGACCGTGCAGCTCAGGGTCTCCGATGAGGACATGGTCGGCGTTGCCTCCCACGCGACCGACGACCTGGATTTTCCAGTCGTGCTGGTCGCTCCAGACGTATTCAACCGGTGTGTACTCGCGGGGACTGTCCGGATGGGTGATGTTGTGGGCGACGCATGAGGCTTGCTCAACCGCGTTTGTCCAGTGCTCGATCCGGATGTCCGCACCGTGCTTCTGATGCCGCCAGCGCGCCACGTCGCCGACGCCATACACGTTCGGGGCGTCCACAGCCCTGCAGAACTCGTCCAGCACGACGCCGTTGTCCACCAGCAGTCCCGAGGAGGCCAGCCAGGCGTCGTTGGGAACCGCGCCGATCCCGATGAGAACGGTGGCGGCTTGTACTGTCTGGCCGTTGGTAAGCCTGACGCTGAAGGACCCGTGCTCGCCCTCAATGGCCTCGACTCCGGTGCCAAAGATCGTGGTGACGCCGTTGTTGCGGTGGAGTTCTCCAAACAGCTGTCCGATTTCGGCGTTGAAGATGCGGCTCATTGGTATGGGCATCGGGTCGATGACTGTCACTTCCAGACCGAGCGTACGTGCCGTCGCGGCTGCTTCGGCACCGATGAAACCGGCGCCGATCACTGCCAGTTCCCCGCCTTTGAGGAGGTCGGCGCGCAGTTTCCGGGCATCGTCCAGGGAACGGAGCACGTGGATCCCGGGCCGTTGGCCCCAGGGTGAGGGTCGGGCAGATGCGCCCGTGGCGATCACAAGGTTGTCGAAGTGTAGGGGTTCGTGGTCCTGGAGGTACAACAGGTTTCCGGCGACATCGATGCCTGTGGCGGCGTGCCCGAGCAGCAGCCGGATGCTGGCTTCCTCCGCCTGCTCGCGGGTAAGGAGGCGGATGGACGACTCCTCTGCTTTGCCGGAGAGGACGGATTTGGACAACGGCGGCTTGTCGTACGGGAGTTCCGTCTCAGCACCGACGAGGACGATGTCGCCTTCATACCCCTCCAGGCGCAGGGACTGGGCAGCACGCACGCCGCCGATTGAGGAGCCGACGATAACTGTGGTCGTGTTCATCAGTCCTCCACTACTAGGGCGGACACCGGGCAGCTGCGGGCAGCCTCGGTGACACGGGAACGCTCGGCCTCGGGAACTTTGGTCCTGAGGAGAACAACGATTCCGTCGTCATCCAGATCAAAGTAGTCGGTTGCCCCAACGACGCAGTTGGCGTAGCCCTGGCAGGCTTGCAGATCTGCTTTTACGGTAGGCATTGTCAATCTCCTTGGCCTCTAGATGTTGTTTTTGTTCTGGGGCGGCTGCTCGTCCTCGGTGACAAGCGGCCCGAACGGATGCCCGATCATGGCCGAGAAGGTTGCCGGCGCCTGCCAGGTGAGGGCTTCCAGCTCCAGGGGGCACAGGGACACCCACTGGCCGGAGCGCGGGGACTTGATCATCAGCCGCGAGCCGTTCCGCGTCTCGACGCGGCTTACCTGGACTTCGGAGAATTCGTTGGCGATCACGATCGGAGCGCCGTTGACCCGTGCTTCCAGCCGGTCGCGCTCCTCCGCCGCTCGAATGGCGGCAAGGCGGTCCTCCTCTTCGCCTTCCCATTCGAGTTTCATAGGAATATGGCCAGATTCTGCATCCGGATGACCGCCTCGTCGACCATGATGGTGCGGCGGGCGAGCTGCCAGCCGGAGCCGGTGCGGCGCAGCAGATCCTCCCTGCCTGCCGACACGGTCGCGGCCTCGCGGACGTCGCCCCGGCTGCGGAACAGCAGGACCGCCGAATCCACGATGATCTCATCCGGGTTACCGGTACGGAACGTCCGGACGTTGGTGACGTAGTGGCGCAGCCGCGACGGAGGGTCTTCGGTCCAGGCGTGTTCCGTGGCGAAGCGCGCCGCCCTGCGGCTCAGCGAGTACTTGTTTTCATCCATGTGCGCCATCCCGGGAGACGTGCTGTAACCGGCCCCGAGGGCAGTGGTCACCCTCACCGGCATGAGATAGTGCACGTCGTCCGTGAGGCGGCTCAGCCACTCGTCGTACTCCTGTGCGTCGAGCAAATAGGATTCATCGACAAGCCACTTGTGGGCTTGCAGATGAAGTTCATCATTGAACGGCAGGGAGTCACCCGTCCTCTGAGTACGGGGGGCGTGCCCTCCCAGCACCGACTGCTCCGAGAGAGATTTGTTGCTGCGTTCGGTTACGGCTTCAATACCCACGGCTAGCCCTCCTTCGAAACGGTCATTGCCGGGGCGTGCCCGTTGTGCTCAGCGGGAGCCGGGAAAGAATCCGGGGTGTCAGACGGACAGTCCTGCACCGGATTGCTGCCGACGTGCACCTGGGCCGCTTTTTCCATCGGTCGTTCAAGATGGTTGGCCCATCGCAGGAGCAGTTCACGCTGGTTGTATTCGCTGTATCCGACGCGGGTCGAGCCGGGGCCGGAGTACTGCTCGGGGGTCAGGGGTTCGACGACGTTCTGTCCGTTTTCCAGCATGCCCATGCGGCTGTTCAGCAGCAGGCGCCGTGCCATCGGGCCGCCGGCGGTGCTGGTCAAGGAAACCCAGTTTTCCACGTCGTCCTGCTCGAACATGCCGCCGCTGCCAAAGCACATGAGATAGGCCTTGTAGGAACGTGCCTTAAACTCTTCGGGCGCGTTCTTGTCGACGGCGAACCACGATACGATCTCGGTCTCGTCTTCACTGATTGGCTGCCACTGCCGGATGGAGATGAACGGGAGCACTTCATCGGAGTCTTCTTCGACCCGTGGCCAGTTGTGCACGAAGCTCATGTTCGGGAACACCGACGCCGCCGACACCATGAACCCGTCCTTGCCCACGACGTCGAGCTGCTCCTGGCTCCACTGCTCTTTCATGCGGGCGATCATCTCGTCCGGGTAGCCCACGTAGCGGAGGCGGTCTTCCAGGCTTCCTTCGGGAAGCTTGTAGGTAGTTCCGCCGCCGTTGCCGGCCCAATAGGTTGTCCCGTCCTTGCGCTTTTCCGCCTTTGGTTCGCGGAACAAACCAATTTCGACGACGGAGGTGTGGGTCTGGGGGGTGTGATACATGTCGCCGGCGAAGTTTTCGGCTCCGATTTTCCAGTTGGCCTTGACCCGCCACCGCTGCGGCCCGCGCAGTTCAATCCCGCCGGAGCTTTGCTTCGTGTAGTAGTCCATGTAGAACTTGAAGTCACCCAGGAAGTCCTCCAACGGCTCTGCGTCAGGATCCAGGCTGACGAAGATAAGGCCGTTGTAGATGCCCAGGGAAGGAGCAGGCAGCAACGTCTGCCCCTGCTTCTTGAAGCCCTCTTCGCCGCCGTATGCCTCTTTGTGGAAGGGCAGTCCGACTATGCGGCCGTCGTTACGGTAGGACCACCCGTGGTACGGGCAACGGAAGTGGGAAGCGTTTCCCATCTCCGTGCGGCAGACCTGCATGCCGCGGTGAAGGCACATGTTGAACAGTGCCCGGATTTCTCCATGTTCATCACGGGAAATGATGAATGAGTCTTCCAGGACGCGGCGCACCACGTAGTCGCCAGCTTCGGGCACCTCGGATTCGTGGGCGACGAAAAGCCAGCTGCGACCAAAGACCCGCTCCTTTTCAAGCTCGAAGATCTCTTTGTCGTTGTAAATGTGTGCAGGGATCATGCCCTGCCGTACATCCTGAATCACGCCGCTGTGGTCAGTCATTGATGGATCTCCTTGTCCGGGCCGGCAAGACGCCAGTCATCTCTGGTAATCAGAGATAGTTTCTTTTAGAAAGAGAATGACCTAAAGTGTGGCGTTCGTCAAGCCCCAGTCGGCCGAGTGGCCGAGGCCCCGCCGGACCGCGTCCGTTGGCCGGGATTCAGTGACCGTTTTCCGCAGCATCTGAGTCCCGCGCAGCAGTTTCGCCCATATCCAGGCGGGCCAGATCGTTCATGTCGTCGGCGGTCAGGGTGAAATCGAACGCAGAGATGTTCTCTCTCAACCAGACGGGGTCCGAAGCCTGCGGGATGGGCACCAGGTCCTGCTGAATGTGCCATCGCAGCAGGACCTGGGCAGGTGACCTGTTCAGACGGTCGGCGATGGCCACCACAAGGGGGTTCGCACGCAGTCCGGATTCACGGCCGATCGGGCTCCAGGATTGGGTGAGGATTCCCAGCTCCCGGTGGACCGCACGCGGTTGTGTGCGCGCCAGAGCGGGACTTAGCTGAATCTGGTTGACGTCCGGAACGACTCCGGTCGCTTCGATGATTTTCCTCAGGTGGGCCGGCTTGAAGTTGGAGACGCCGATGGCCTTGACGGCGCCTTCCTCTAACAGGGTTACAAGGCCTTTCCATGCCTCCGCATACGCGCCAAGCGCCGGCACCGGCCAATGGCACATGAACATGTCCAGATAGTCGACCCTAAGCTTCCGCAGGCTTTCGTCGTACGCCCGACGGACGCCGTCGACGCTGTGGGACTCCTTGTTGAACTTGCTGGAAATAAAGAGTTCCGCCCGCGGGACGCCGGCGGTTCTGATGCCGCGGCCCACGGCTTCTTCGTTGCGGTATTGAACGGCCGTGTCGACCAGCCTGTAGCCGGTCTGCACGGCACAGCGGACGGCTTGCTCGCATTCGGCGTCCAGCATCGGCCATGTTCCGAGGCCGATCCGCGGCATACTGTGTCCGTTCAGCAAGGGCAGCCTTGAGGTCGCACCTGGTCTCGGAGCCGTACTCGTTTCATTTATCATCGGAGGGCCTCGTCTTTCGGATCTGTCGATAGTTTGCTAAACGGCTGAAGCCTCAGCTCTTTATGTTTGGGCCATCACGGGTGCGGTCAGCTCAAGGTAGGCGTTTGCCTCCTGCAAGCCAACGCCGCCGCCACACTTGTTGTCGATGTCGAACAGACTGGCCAGATGCGGCAGCTCGGCACGGTCGCCGTAATCCAGCAAGTGAAGCACAACGCATAACTGCTGTCCAGATGTTAATTCCGTTCAGCAGAGAACTGGCGAGATCTGCCGGTGTGGCAGTGGTAGCCGCCCGCCCAGCGCCGTCTGGCCTGTAATCCTCGCCAGTGGGGGCCATTAAACGCATCGCCATGAGATAGCTTCGGATAGGGCCAAGCCTCCCGGAGACCGCCTCCCTTTTGAAGAAGAGCGACCCGGGCCATGTCGAGGCGTTGGCCCGGGCTTTGTCCGTGCTGAAGGCCTATCAGCAGCCAGGACAGGCCATTGTCGGTCTCGGATGTTGCCGAGTTCGTCGGGATCGCCAGGACCGCGGCGGGGCGATTCATCCTCACCCTGGAATACCTGGGTTATCTGTCCTACGACGCCAGTGGCTATTCCTTGCGGCTAGCAGTGCTGGAGATCGGGGATGCCTATCTGCTGAGCCATAAGCTGCTGGCGGTGGCCCATCCGCACCTTGCGTCGCTGGTGCAGGAGGCTGGCGAGACAGCATCGCTGACGGTGCTGCACCGGGGCAGCGTGGTCTACGTGGACCGGGTCCACGCCGACCGCGTCCTGACCGTCAACATCATCATCGGCACCAGCCTGCCGGCGTACGCGACGGCGACCGGGCGCGTCCTTCTCTCCGGGCTCACCGAGGGGGAGCTTGATGAATATCTGGAAGCCCTGGTGCCGGAAAGCCTGACCGGCAACACCGCGATCGACCGCGAGGAAATCCGGAAGAGGATAACCGCGGCCCGGGAGCAAGGCTGGTCGCTGGCCGACCAGGAGCTGACCGAGGGCCTGCGGTCCATTGCCGTCCCCGTGCGGGATGCCGGGACCGGCATCATCGCGGCCGTAAACGTCTCCGCGCACGCCACCCGCGTCAGCGCCGATGCCCTGCGCACCACCGTCCTGCCCCGCCTGCTGGGGGCCCGGCAGGCATCGCAGCCGAGCTCGCCGCCGGCGATGCCTGTTCCAACCGGGTTTTCGATTCCAATGTGCGCGAGTCTACCGCGACTGGGCGTGCAGCTGAGCGCCTGCGGCCGGTAACAGCTCGCTGTCCGACGTCCCTCCGCCACCGCTGGCCGGCTCCGTCAGGAACGGCCGGAGGCGGGGATCGGCGCGTGGGCCTAGACCAGCAGGCCCTGCAATTCTTCAGCGGCCGCCTGAAGCTTGGCACCGAGTTCGACGCGGAGTTGGTCCGACATGCGGTGGGCCGGCACCGAGACGTTGAGGGCGTAGGGGGTGCCGCTTGGATCGGTGAGGGCGACGGCGACGGACGTCACGCCGTCCTCGCTTTCTTCGTCACTGCTTGCAAAACCGGTCTGCCTGATCTTGTCCAGAGCCGATTCCAGGTCCGCCCGGGACGTGATGGAGGCCTTGGTCAGGCCGGGGAGCTCTTGCTGGGGGTAAAGGTTCCGTAGCTGGTCATCGCTGAGCCGGCTCAACATGGCTTTTCCCGTGGCGGCGCAGTTGGCGGGAATCATCCGGCCCTGACGGGAGCCAACGCGCACCGCGCGGGAGCTTTCGATGGCATCGAGGAAATGCGTGTCTGTTCCCTCAAGCCTAGCGAAGTGGACGGTCTCCCCGGTTTCGTCGAAGAGCCGTTCCAGGAACGGGCGGGCGACGGTCCGGACGTCGCTCTGGCGTCGGATGGCGAAAGCGATGGAGCCCAGTGCCTGGCCAGGTTCATAGGCCCGGGTGGCCGGATTCCGGCGCACGAATCCACGGTAGAGCAACATGCCCATGAGCCGGTGGGCAGTCGAGGAAGCTACACCCAGATACTTGCTTGCGTCCGTCAGCCTGATGCTGGGCTGGGTCTCGAAAAGCAGGAGGAGGCGGAGGGCGTTGTCAACAGATTCTATGGGGTACTGCGGAGGAGGGCCGTATTTTGCCCTGTCGTCCGCATCTGTTGATCGCATTTTACTAATCATACCCAGCGTCGGCGGGGCTGTCGGAATCGCCAGGCTTGACGGGCTGACGCCCAGCCTGGCGATTCCGTGCCTCCAGGCGGTCGCTATGTTGAACGGCCCTCCGAGGTCCGGCAGCTCCGCCATGTCGGGACCGGGAAGGTTTCCGGTGCATCGGAGTCGCAGGCAGTGGAGAGTGCGAAGTCGAAGACGGAGATGTTTTCGCTGAGCCAGATGGGTACTGACGTCTGGACGATGGGTACGAGGCCCTATTGGACGTGCCAGCGGAGCAGGACCTCGGTCGGAGCGACCGGAGCAAGCTAGATGGTTATGTGCCATAACCCGCGTGTTGATCCACGGCCTGCGGCCCTGGATGCGGCACACTCGTCAGTGTGGCCCGGAGATTCCGGGGCGCTGCGCTGGGCATGGGGGAAGGGGATCGGGATGACCGAAGAGCCGAAGTCGCCACGCCGGATCTCCCGCCGCCGCCGCGCCAACATTGACGGCGACACCCAGTACGTGCGGGTGTCGATGTCGGAGTTCGAACGTGCTCAGTTGAAGGTGCTGGAGGAACGGACCGGGCGCAGCCCCTCGGAGATTCTGGTCAGCGCTGCCCTGTACGCGGAGAACTCCGAGTCGCTGGATGAGCGGCGGGCGATGGCCGTTGAATTCATTGCGGCCCGCCGCTACCTTGCTGCCCTGTCGAACAACGTCAACCAGCTCGCCCGGCACGCGAACGCCACGGACGAATTCCCGGAAGCAGCCCGCACGGTGTTGACCCGGGTGCGTGCGGTCGCGGACCGGATCAACACGATGCTTGATTCGATGGTTCGCTGATGATTCCCAACATCACCAAGGGCACCCGTATGCACGGGCTCATCGCCTACCTTGCCGGTCCGGGCCGGGCGAACGAACACACCGACCCACACCTGGTCGCGGGCTCACCGTCGATCATGGCCTGGCACAACGATGACGAACTGAACGCCGACGCGGCGCAGGCCATTGCCAAGGAATTGGACCGGGCAAGAAGCGTCCTGGGCGTCGAGATTCCCGGCGGCCATGTCTGGCACTGCTCGCTTTCGCTGCGCGCCGAGGAAGGCGACCTTACCGACCAGAAGTGGGCTGAGATTGCGCAGGACTTCATGGACGAGATGGGCTTCACCGAAGCCAGCGGACGGGCGCCGGCCCAGTGGGTGGCGGTCCGTCACGGCCACAGCAAAGCCGGAAACGACCACATCCACATCGCTGCCTCCATGGTCCGCGAGGACGGCACGAAGTGGAGCAGCTGGCGGGACTTCCCCCGCGCGCAACAGGCCGCCCGGGAGCTTGAGAAAAAGTACGGCCTGGAAGAACTTTCGCCCACGCATTCCACCCGTGGCCTCCGGCCCGGTGAACGTGAAGCGTCCGAGCGGCGGGGAGCCCCGGAACCGGAACGCCGGTCCCTGGAACGCAAGGTCCGTGCCTGCGCGACGTCCGCCCAGGATGAGGCCGAATTCATTCGACGCCTTCGCCGTGCCGGTGCCCTGGTCAGGCCGCGGTACGCGTCCGGACGTGACGACGTCGTGGTCGGCTACAGCGTGGCAGAACGTCCTCCCAAAGGTGGCCGGCCTGTGTGGTTCGGCGGCGGTCACCTCGCCAAAGACCTTGCTCTGCCCAAGCTCCGCGCCGAGTGGCCTGACAGCCCACAAGGTGCCGCCGAGGCGGTCGCCGAATGGCAGGCAGCTGCACGTGGACGCCGCCCGGTCACGATCGGCCGCGAAGCCCACGAACCGGACCCGCAAATGTGGGAGCAGTACAGCGACGAAGTTGCCCGGCTCCGCGAAACGCTGCGCTCCGTCCCGCTGGACGATCACGCGACCTGGGCGCAGGTTGCACGCGAGACATCCGGCGCCTTCGCCGCCTGGTCCACGGCAACCGAGGCGACGCCCGGACCACTCGCAGCAGCGGCCGACGAGCTGTCCAAGACAGCACAACTGCGGCGTTACCCAGTCCGCCCCATCCGCAGCGCAGGACCATCTGCCCGCGGAGCCTCGCTCATGCTCATGGCAGCTTCGATGGGCGGCACCGGAACAGCCGCGCAGGCAATCATGCTGCGCCAGCTGCTCAACGTCGCAAAGGCCGTCCACGACATGCACAAGGCCTCAAATGATCTGCGCCGAGCACGCCAGATCAGCCACATGGTGAAGCACCAACTGAGCCAGGTCGCGGCCGCACTGCCCGCCGTCCCAGCGTCAACGCCCACAGCGGATAGCGAAGCTGCCGCCGCGGTACGCGCGAGCACAGCCGGCCAGGTTGCCGGTCGGCCCGCGGGGTCCGTGCTGCTGCCGGAATATGTGCAGGCACGCACCCACGCGGGCACCCGAAGCGGGAATACCCGCCCAGACATTGAGAGATAACACCAAGGAGGGGAACCATGAGCGAATCTGACGGCATTGATGAGGCTCTTGAGGGAATGTCGCGCGTTGCGCTGACCGTCGCCGGCCGGCTCGGTGAGCAGCTGGCCAGAGCCCGCGAGCAAGAGCTGCGCCGCGCCCAAGCGGCCGAGGAACAACAGGCCCGCGAACTGCAGGCACGGTTCGATGCCGAGCGGGCAGCTGCCCGTGCACAGCTCGCCCCCGTCATGGACAACCGGTGGTGGGACACGGCCACCGGCCGCGACATCGAAAGGGCACATGAGGCGGCCACCGCGTGGAAAGACCACGATCCGGCGGCGCGCGACGCGGCCGAGGTGATCCGTGACCAGGTGCAGCGCCGCTACGGCTTGGACGTGGACAACCTCGGTGCCAATGAAGCAACGGTGGCGGAGGCCCTGGCTAAAGCCGAGCGGGACCGCGAACAGGCAGAACAGGAACGCCGTTCCGGCCGTGACGAGAACGCCCAGGCTGTGCAACTGCTGGCCGAGGCCGATCGGGAAGACAGGAAGCGCGCCGAGGCCGTTGATCAGCCCTCAAGGGAGGACTTGGACGAAGCGCTGGCCTGGCTCCGGGAGACCAAACCCATCGAGGCACACAACTGGGAACAGCGGCACAAATTTGCAGACGGCGTAGCCGTCGAGGACGACATGGAAAGGCGGCTGATTGAAGACTGGACAGCCGCCCGTGCCGATCACCGCCCCGAGCAGTTGCGTGGCGAAGCAGGAGCCACATACGACTCAGCCGAGCGCCGACAGGAACTGGCGGCCAGCCTCGAAGGGGTTGCTGACCGCGAGGCTGTAGATGCACGGCTCGTTGCGGACCAGGATCAGGGCACTCCGCCCAGCGCAGCCGTAGGCAAGGGATCGAGGCCTGCAAAGGCCCGCAAGACGCGCGGAGCCAACGGCCCGACAAAGCTCCTTCAAAAGGGCATGAGCCGGTAAGCCCTGCAGGCCGTCCAGCCCAGGAAATCTCACCGGATGGCCCGGGGCCCGCAAATTGGCCCCGGCTGGGTGCTGCTCACATTAGGATGTCCGGGTGACCGCTGAACCCGGCAAGCGCCGCTTTCTGACCATCGAGCAGGTCGCCGAAGAATTGAAGTGCAAAAGCAGCCTCATCCGGAACCTCATTCATACTGGAGAGCTTCGCGCTTTTCAGGTTGGGGGCCGGGGGCTCTGGCGCGTTGGGCGCCAGGATCTCGAGGACTATATCGCAGATGCTTACCGGCGCACCGCTGAGCGGATCGCCGCGGGCGAACTGGCGGACAACGTGCCGGAAGGGGAATAGGGGCGCTGGAGGGGCGGAAACCCCTGTGCTCCCGGGCGGTCCGGCGTCTCCAAGCGTCCTACGCTGGCGTGCGCTCATCCGCGGATACGGCCCTCCCAGCGTTTCTCGGCACCCTGCCGGCTGATCCCGAAGGCCCTGCCGATCTTTTACCAAGAGACGCCCAGTAGTAGTAGGAGGCATCTACTACTACTCCTACTCTTTTCGTGGACGCGTATCGTCCCCAAGGCAAGGCTCTTGGGCGGCGCAAACCGCTCTGCGCCTGGGGGGCGACCCACGAGGAATCCCCGCTACCCAGACCCTCTGGCCTGAGGCCCTACCCCACCCACATGGACGGGGAACCGCGGGCCCCGGGACAGCGCGGTATTGCCGATTAGTAGTAGTAGGAGTAGTTTTGGTACTACTCCTACTACTACTACTGAGGGTTTTCGAATGAGTTCGAGTGCTAAAGACCGGGTTTTTGCTGCCGCGGAGCAGATCAGCGCCGAGCGGCGCCCGACCGTGTCCACTGTTCGATCTGCTGCGGGCGTTAGTAACGCCGACGCCACCCGCTATCTGAAGGAATGGGCCGAGGAGAAGCAGTCCGCAGGAGGTCAGGTCGCGGCGACCCCGCCGGCCATCCTCGAGCAGGCGGCGCGTCTGGCCGGGGCTGTCTGGGCGGAAGCGTCCACCATTGCGAACGAGCGCCACGCCGCCACCGGCGAGCTCTGGGCCCGGGAGAAAAAGGAGCTGAATGAAGAGGTCGCCGAGCTTGTTGCCGACCTCGACAAAGTGACGGCCGAAAAGGAGTCCGCTGTCTCCGAGCTGGTGGCCAAAATAGAGGAGCTGGAACGCCAGCTAACCACCAATGCCGAGCAGTTAGAGCAGGCCCGCTCAGCCGGCCAGGAAGCAGCGGCCGAAGCTGCGGCAGCAGCAACCCGGGCGGCCGCCGCGCAGGCCCGCGCGGACGCGCTCCAGGAAGCCCATGACGCGCTGCTGCAGCGCATTACCCCCGAGCAGCCTCAGAGTGGCGAAGAACCTGATGCCTGATCTAGCCGGGACCCCTCTGCCAACGGCCGGCAAGTCCTGCAGCCGCCAGCGGTTGGCGGCCTATCGGAGCGGCGCTCGGAAGATTTCCTTGATTTCACGGGCGAGCTCCGAGGACCGGTAGACCGTACAGTTCGGCTACACGGTGGAATTCAGGGTCCGGTCCGACATTTTCGGAGGTCAGCTGCAGGAGGCCGTTGCGGCTGGGGGAGAGGCCTTCGTCAGCCCGTCGGTCCCAGTAGGCCCAGCACCTTCCAGTCAGTGTTTTTGACGGGTAGCTGATACCCAGTGGTTCTGAGCCATCGTCTAACACCGTTCCGCGGATAACGTGCGCGAGCAGGGTTGTCAGATCACGGTCGTCACCGGTGAGGGAGCCGGCCGTGAGGAGCTGCAAGCGTTCGGTCAGCCCCGCCGTGGTTGGTGTGAGGGCTTCAAGGGCGCGGAGGGTGGCCGCGTCGTCTATCTGAACCCACCACCCCTGACCAGGGAGGCGAATTTCGTAAATCGAACGGTCCATTTGCCAGTCCACGGATATGGCCCATGGGACGTCAATCCCGTTCTCCTCGGCCTGGGCCCGGACACTGGCGATGTAGTCCTCGACCGTCCATCCGATGGATTCCGCGGCCTTGGCAACGGACGCGCGCTGCTGCCGGAAGCCAAGCAATACCTCGGCGTAGGCGCACTGGCGGGAGTCGGCGAGATAGATCGTCGAGCCTATGCTGTCGTACCGTCCCCGGGAATCGCTGCCTGCGGCCGTTCCGATAGGCATCGGGCCAACGATGGAATTCTTCCTGACCGACAACGCACCGTAACGGTCCTTCGCCACCCTGAACGAAATCTCGCCGGCAGCCCCAACAAGAGTCAGCCCCGTCAAGTCGCACCGGCGAACCTTGTCGGCCGTGATCATGCGGCGTAAGTGTCATTCACGAACGATTCGGCTGCCCCCAAAACCTCCCGGGAACGCAGCTGCTGAATGTAAAGGACAGGAAGTTCCTCGTCCAGGCGCGGGTTGGCGCCCATCAACCAGGCCAACGCAACATGCTTTCCTTCAGCGAGCTCAAGTGTCTTCCAGACACGATGACCCAGGCGCAGGCGTGACTCGACCTCCGGGCGGGGCTCCGGGCCGTCAGGCTTCGCCCAGCGAAACGGAGACGTGCGGTCCTTCACTCCGGCCATGGTCTGGACAACGGTCGTACCCAGATTCTCATTGAGTTCGCGCACAAGGTCGTGGATATTCATCCGGGTGGTCCCCAGGTGAATGTCATGCCGGGTCGTTGCTTCCATCTCTCCATCATCGCAGGCTTGCAAAAGGAAAGCAACGAAAATGCAACGCTAAACAAGCGGAACTGTGGGCTGGCCAAAGCTGGAGAGGAGACGGGTCGGTACTCCTCAGTGTCCGGTGTTAGCCCCGTTCTGATTGGGCAGCAGGAGTGGTAGGTGTATTCTGAAAATAGCAGTTCACTTGAAGCTTAAAGCAAACTACTGGCATCCCTGCGGATTGGACGTGGGCGTATTCCTCCCATAGGGCCCGTGGTTGGGACATGCAGGGAGACACCCGCGCTCAGTTCTCAGGGTGCTTGCGTTCGACACTCGTTCTTGACCTCCCGTGTCCATGGCGTAGTAGCCCTACGAGCTCAAACACTGCGACAGCAGCAGCACAGGCAGCAGCTGCGAAAGCTGCAATGCGAGAGCCCTCATCTTGGACGATTGCGCCAACGTAAACACCAATGGCAGCAACTAGCACCCACCCGAACAAGAAGACCTTTTTCAAGAGCAATCCCTCCAAACTCCGGTTCTCGAGCTTGACCACGCGCCGTCATGGGGTGAGCCTAGCGCAGCCTGAAGGTCACAGGTTCGAGAAAGCTCAAGGTCTACTTCGCAGGTTGACGTAGCGTGACCAGGCGTCGCCTGCTGCGTCGGCGTGGAGGAAGGCGATTTGGTGGCCGTATCCGAGGGCGTCGGCGACCAGTGGTGGCGGTGAGGCTAGGAGATGTTCGTCGAGGGCGGTGTTTCGTGCGCCGCGCAGGTCGATACCGAGGCTGCGGAGCCTGTCCATGATGGTGTTCGGGTGAAGAGGCTGGCCGGCTCGTGTTCCGGGAAAGAGCCAAGGGCTTTGGGTATCTGAACCGGTTCTGAGGTTTGGCCGGTTTGCCAGGTGCTCTCGAATGAGTTCCGTGACAGGCTCGGGGGTGGGCACTGGGTGGAGACCTAAGGTGACCCGCATAGCCCCGGTGGTTTCGTTGGTCTCTATGGCGTCGACACGGAGTTTGGCAACCCTGACCAGTGGTTGGGCATAGAGAAGCAGTAGCGCGCCGGCGATTCGGTAGGGCAGGGACTCGCTGGTGCCTGTGAGTAGTTCCCGCAGCCATGCCAAGCGCTGGTCCTGGGTGATCGTTGGCCGTGATTTCGCGGTGTAGTGGCCCATCTCCACCCGGTGGTTTGTGCCGGTGTTCTTGATGAAGACAATGAACGTGCGGATGGCTTTCCTGGTTGTCGGTCCGGTGGCGAGCCAGGTTTCGACGTCTTGCTGGTTGCAGTTCGCGGCAGTCCGCTGGTGGGTATCCCGGAGCCAGGCCAGGAATTTGATAGTTTCGGTGATCTCTTGTTTGGCGGAGTGCACCGGGGCTTGGGCGCTCTTCTCCGGTGTTGTCATGGACCGGATGCGACGGAGGTGATGCCAGGTGGCGAACTGCAGGACGGGCTTAGCAATTTCTTCAGCCAGGTCGCGGAGTTTGTCGTTAATCCAGGTCTCGAACCGGGCCAGATGCGGGTCCTGGTAGGGGAGGAGCCCGTGATGGATGAACAGGGCCCGCAGGTGATTGGCTGGTCGTTCCGCCGACTCAGCTGCCGCGTCGAAGCCTTCGTGCGTCAAGGGAGTCTTTCCGCATGACAGAGAAACAAGAAGGGCTTGGACCTTGGGGGAGCGTTTCCAAGTGATGATGCTCTCAGGCCGGTCCGCCTTGCAGAGGACATCAACGATCTTGCTCACTGTCTCTTGGGCGGCCCCGTGTGTGAGCAGCAGTTCATTGAGGTCGTCCCGGAGGGCGCAGCGGGCGCAGATGCCACGCCGGTAGAACTCGCCTTCCGTGTTGCAGCGGCTGCAGTGGAAGTCATGGAGGATGTCGGCGCAGGGTGCGCAGCGGGGACCCCCGGCGGCCGAGGGCGGTCCGGGCAGCAACCGGTGCTGGCCGCAGTCGGGGCAGGTCCCGTGAGTGCGGGTGGCTGTAGTGAAACAGGGTCCGCAGATTTTTCCTTCAGGCCAGGTGGCTCGTGTCTTGCCGGCGGCCCGGCCGCAGCGTGCGCACGTCGCGGTCCCGGTGGTGCGGGGCCGGCCGCGGCTGGTGTTCCGCGGAGTCAGGCCTTGGGGTTGCTCAGTGGTCATCGTCGATGATGCGTGCCCGTCGTGGTCTGACGGTGCGGTTCAAGTCGACGACGTTGGGGGCGCTGGTGCCGGTTTTCCGGGCTCGAGCGTCGGCGGCTGTGACGGTGATGAGGTCCTCGGGGCCGCAGGAAAAGATGTCGCAGATCGCGGCGATGACCTGCAATGCGACGCGTTCCGGTTTCTGGTTGACGAGCCGGTAGACCTGTGGCCGTGAGAGGGTGATGCCGCGCTCAGCCAGAAGAGGGATGAGGTCGGTGGTGTTGTGAAGTCCCCGGGCTGCCATGAGCTCCGAAAGCCGCCATTTGTATTCGACTTCGCGCCTCACCATTGCCCCCGCAGCTGCACGCCCAGGACTTCGTCCATGGTGCGGTCCAGGGCCGCGCGGAGCGTGGCGTTGCGAAAGTCATCGCTGACAAACTGGTAGATCCCCGTGGTGGAGGCATGTTCGTGGCCCATCTGATTCTGCATTATCTTGAGCCCGTCGGGCTCCTGTGCCTCTGGCCTGCGGTTTTGGGTTGGTGGGTGTGTCCGGGACGTGCATGACGGTGGCATTGGGTGTCCTTTCATTCTCGTGGATCTGTTATGGATTCGGGATGGTCGCTGGGTCTGGTGATGGACTTTGGCGGCGTTGTCCGAGGGCGTGTGCGAGTTGCTGTCGCAGTCGTTGGTTCTCGTCGTTGAGTCGTCGGATTCTGTCGTTGGCCGCTTCGAGTCGTTGCCGTAGCGAGGCCTCGCTTGCCCGCTGTGGCTGTGATGCCGGTGTGGGCTCCGCTGAGGCGTGGTTTTGGCGGAGGCGTTCGATTTCGGCGCGGAGGTCGGGCTGGGTGTAGAGCCAGGACCGGGAGACTCGGGCGTATTTGGCGACGGCGTCGAAGGTGACCGGTCGGCCTTCCGCGTGCAGCGTGCGCAGCGCTTGGACGGCTTTGGACCGGGTGAGAGCGGCGCGCTGCTGTGCAGCTTTGATCAGGTGCCGGCTGTTGTCGGGGCGGTTCATCCGGCGGCCTCGGCTGGTGCGGTGTCGTCGAGGGAGTCGATGATGCGGTCCAGGTTGTGCAGCACGGCCTGGTTCATCTCGATGAGCCGGGTCTGTCCGCGGGCCTCGGCCGCGGAGAGGATCTGGACGGTCTGGCGGCGCTGCTCTTGGTGCTGGGGGAGGAATTCGGCGGTGGTGACAAACATGGGACAGGTCAGGCAGGCGTTGGCGTGCGGGCAGGTTTTCTGAACCGGCAGCCCGCAGAATCCGTTCGGCAAGCTCTGCGTCGCGCGGCCGAGGCGTTGTTTGGCCCAGCTGGCTTCGGCGAGTGGTCCCTGCGGGTCAATGGTGATGGTGTCGCCGTTGATGTTGACCTTGCGGGCTTTCTCCCAGTGGCGACGCACGGTCGTGTCATGCAGCCGGGCGTAATGGGCGGTCATCTCCGCCGAGGTGTGATCGAGGAGGACCCGGACAACTTCCTGAGGAACGTCGCGGTTGATCAGTGTTGTCCCGAAGGTGTGGCGCCACTGATGCGGAGTCAGGCGCACCTCTTGCCCGTGTTCGTCGCGAATGTCGCAGCGTTCCAGCCAGTCTTCAAGCTGTCCGCGGTAGGAGTGTGTGGTGAGCGGTTTTGCTCCGTCGGGGTTCATCTTCGGGGCCGGGAACAGCCAGTTGCTGCCTTCGGGGAATCGTTCGCGGACGCGTCGTTGCTGATCGAGGATGGCGGTATGGACTTCCTCGTCGAGGGGTACGAGGGCTTCGCGTTTCATCTTCCGGTTCATATAGCGAAGGTATGGGGCGCCGTCACCGTCACGGACCACGCCGTCTGATACCAGGTTGCAGGCGTCCCCGACGCGCAGTCCGCAGCGCATCAGTATCAGTGTGAGTAGCCGACTGTCGGGGCTGGTCCATTTGCCGAGGTTTTCGGGTTGGTCGAGTTGCGCCATGATGTGATCGGCCAGGGCTCTGGGCAGTCGTTTGGCTGGTCGTGGGAAGTCTTCGGGGTAGAAGTTCGCCGATGCCGGCAGGTCCTTGGCCCGGTCGTGGCGGCGGATCGCGGCGAAGAAGGCGTTCAGGGAGCTGATGTCGCGGCCACGGGAAGTCACGGCCCGTTTATCCCGGGCGAGTTCGGCGAGGAAGCGTTCCAGGATGCCGCGGTCGATGCAGTCCGGGCCGTCGGAGTGGGGGATGGTGTGGGCGAGGAACGCGGCGAATCGGTTCAGGGCGAGGAGGTCGATGCGGGCTTGGATGATTTCCCTGCCGCTGGTCAGCCGCCATCGGATGAAGCGTTTTGCCATGGTGCGCAGCCACGGTTGCGGGATCTTGTCGAAGCGGAGGGTGCCGCGGGTGTCGGTGTAGCCGAGGCGGTGCAGGGCCCAGACGTCGCGGGAATACTCTGACTCCCAGCCGGTGCCGGCGGCGAGGTCTTCGAGCCGGGTGTAGGCAAATCGCAGGAATGCGAGTTGCCCGTTGTGGCGGTGACTGCGGCCCACCCGGCCGGCGCTATAGAACGCTGCCCACTGGCCAAGATTCCACTCCAGCAGCGAGGTGACGCCGCTGTCGGTGAGGAGCCGGATCACGGGCGTCACAACGGAGGAGCGGGTACTGGCCCGGCGTTCATCGTGGCGGCATTGCAGGGCGTGCTGGAGCTCAAGCCGCAGCTGGGGACGATCTGCCAGGCATCGGAAATCGAACCGGTCCAGGCCCACGCTTTCGCACCGGGCGACGAACTCGTCGATATCCGGTGTGCCAATGGCGTGCCAGCGGGACTTGTGGTTCAGACACAACGGCGAGTTGCCTTGGGCCCAGAGGTCGCAGAACGCGAGCCTGCATTCGGGCCGTTCGGTGGCTGGCTCGGGGGAGAGGGTAGCGAGCCACTTATTCACGTCGGTCTCGCTGGAACGACTGAAGAACCCGTGATGGCTGATGCAGAGGCCGCGTCTGGCCGAACCGAAGCGGCACCAGGTGACGGTGCATGCCGCCAAGGGGCCGTCGCCTACGGGTAATGGGCCGGGGCTGGCGAGGAATGACTCCAATTCGGGGCGTCCTTGGTCCAGCCAGCGCTTGTAGTGGCTTTTGCAGAACCCTTTCACCGTACGTTGCCGTTCACACTTGTCGATCCGGCAGGGCTCGGTGTTGAAGACGAGGGAGCCTGGGGCCGGGATCACGATTTCGGGTCTGAATTCGGGCCGGACGGTGCCCATGAGCTTAGCCAACAGACCGCGACCGTCCTCGTTTTCATTCAATGCGAGGGAGCTCACCAGGTGACCTCTTTTCCGGTCAGCAGCCCTGCCTTTTCGAGGGCGCGGCGGGCGTCCTCAACAGTGAGGTGGCCGTAGACGTCGATGGTGGTTGCGACCGATGCGTGGCCAAGCAGGCTGCTGATCACTTCGATGGGTGTCCCGGCCCGTAGCAAGCGGGTGGCATAGGTGTGGCGGAACCAGTGCGGGTCAAAATCCACTCCGGTGTTACGGCGCAGCCGCTTCACCAGGTCATAGAATGCCGCGTAGCCCATCGGGCGGCCGCGGGCGCCGGCCCACAGATTCACGAACACGTAGTCGCTGTCCAGATCTCCGTATTCCTCGTGAAGGTAGTCGCCGTAGAGCCGCACGACGTCCGCGCCGATCGGTATCGTGCGCGGCGAAACGGACTTCGCCCGGGCCCGGTTGGCGTTCACCCGCCGGCGGATCGTCAGCTCGCCCTCGGCGACTGCAATGTCCTCATGCCTTAGTCCGAGTGCTTCGCCGATACGGATTCCCGACTCCCACAGCAGGACGAACATGAACCGGTCCCTCAGCCGAGTGCACGCATCCAGCACTGCTTGTGCCTGCACCGCAGGCAGGACCGTGGGCAACCTCTTGGGCTCACGCAGCTTCACGATCCGGCGCCGCTGCGGCCTGTCCCCGGCAAGGTGGGCAAGGAACGGTCTCCATCCCGTTCTTCGGTGCCGGACCGTTTCGAACTCGGTGACAAGGTCGCCCAGCGGAACCCCATGACGGGAGTGAAACACGTAGAAGCCGCCCACCGCCGCGAGCTTGCGGTTCACCGTTCCCGGCCCGCAGTGATGGGAAGCCGACGGCAGCAGCGTCACGTCCGCGGCGCGCCCGGCAGGCGGAAGCCGCAGCCAGGCGAGAAACTCGCCGACGTTCTCCAAGGCCACCTGGCGCCAATCAATGCCGCGGTGGCGAAGAAAGACGAACCAATCCTTGAGATCATGCGCATACGCCTTGAGCGTGTTCGGCGACCTCTCGACGTCGGTCAGGTAAGCCAGGAACCGCTCCACCGGCTCGACGACACCATGATCATCAAGCACAGTCCACGACTCAAGCGGCGAACCGGACACCAAAACTCGTTGAACCTGCATGAACCCTCCCGCGATCCCGTGTGATGGACAGCTTCAGATAAGCACCTCCATCACGCGGAACTGTGCGGTTACGGGCCTCGTGCTGCACGTCAAAGACACCCCGGTTCCGGCCCCAGATAAGTTGCACGAATCTAGGATCCCATCCGTCCTCCAACAGGTGCGTCGCATAGCTGCGGCGCAGGGAGTGCAGATCGAGACCCTCCAGCGGCAGGTCCAGCTCGTTCAGGTAGCGCCGGAGCCGACGCAGCAGGGTTGATTCACAGATCAGGCCGCCGCGTTCGCTGGGGAAAAGATCCAGGGTGTCGAGAGTTCCCCGGCCGTTGGCGAGCCAGTCCTCGATGATGCCAGCGCTCCAGTCGAAGACGGTCAGGACGCTGCGAGGTTTGTAGGGGGAACCCTTGCGTGACTTGCCGAACCGGACCTTGCAAACACCTGCTTTTCCGAACCTGCGCGCCTGAGGGTTGGTTGCGAAATCGACGGTTTGCAGGTGACGCAGCTCGTTGAACCTCAGCCCGTACGAGTAGGTGATTTTCAGCATGACGGCGTCCCGATAGGCTGCCTTCCAGCCCTTCTTGCCTGACGCCGCAATGAGCTCGACCTGGTCGTCCGCATGATCGAACAGCATCTGCAACTCGGCCTTGGTAAAGGGCCTCTTCGACGGCTGTCCTTCGTACTCCTGGGTGTGGGTTGCCGTGTTCCAGTCGAAGAAGACCTGGGACGGGTGCGTGCCGAAACGCTGCTCACAGACCCTGTCCCAGCCGTAATCGGGGTTCGAGACGTAGGACGAGAAACGGCGGAGCATTGACTGGTAGCCGCGGACGGTGGAGTGCTTCAGCTGACGGATCGAGCGGAGATCACCGAAGTACTCCTCTACATGCTCCGGCGCCCAGTTCCACGGAAACTCGTTCACATGGTTCACGAACCTGCGGACACTGGCGATTCCCTTGTCGATCGTGTCGAACTGCAGATTCCGGGAGAGCTGCTGGTTGCGCCAGCCGGTGAACATGTCCTCGAGCGTCTGCTCCTCGGGATGCAGCAACGAAACGGCATTCAACTGCAGCACGCGCCCGGACCCGTCAACCGCCACAGTTCGCTCCCAAAGTCGCCCTCAAACCACATTCAATAACTGAATCAATGATTCATTAAATGCATCATCAGCGCAAAACCGCAGGTCAAACGCCCTTCAGGGACGCTCAAGCGCCGACGCTTTGGTCCGCATGGAGCGGCTTGCGTGACTGCGCATCAGCCGAGTTCCGCCTACAAATCCGCGGAATTCGAGGCTCAGGAGCCGAGCCAAGCAACCATAGGGGATCGGGGTGGATTGATTCATCTGATGCAATACGCAGAGTACAGCTTTACATAATCTCCATTATCGGCGTTTGAGTAGGACGAGTAGAAGTAGATTAGAGAACTCGTCTCATCCTGTTTTTTGATGTTTGCGCAGGTCAGTGCGGTGCAATGACCAATTGACGTCGATTGCTGGAAGTCAGCGTTTGCGCGGGACGCCGCGGCACAGTGACGTAGTCTCTCATTAGATGAGAGATTTTTGCGTACAGTTAGCTCAGTGAGTATCGAATCTGGGCGGATTCCGGCCTTTCTGACCAACGCGAATGTCGGGCTGCTGCGTGCCGAGGATCGAGTCTTCGAGGCGATGGTGGATGGCTGGCGTGCACAGATGCTGGCTCGCGGTCTGTCGACGTCGTACATCAAGAGCTCATGCGGGACGATCCAGAAGTTCCAGGAGCACGCGAACGAGTATCCGTGGACGTGGTCGGCGCATCACGTGGATGAATTTCTGGCAGACCGCCGCAGCTCAGAGAAAGGGTTGGCGTTATCAACCCTGAGGACAAACTCCGGGGCCATCAGGGCTTTCTGTTCCTATCTAACGGACGGGCGTTACGGTTGGGCCACGTTCTGTGAGCGGGTCTTCGCGGACATTCCGGTGCAGGTCGTGTTCGAGTGGAACTCGCCACGACACACGACGGACGATGCCCTGCCGGCACGCCGCCGGGCGTTCACCCGGACAGAACTGCAGACGTTCTTCGACGCTGCCGACGACCTGGTCGACACAGAGTTCGCCAAGGGTTCCAAACGCTGGCTGCCAGCATTCAGGGACTCGACGGCGTTCAAGGTGGGCTATGCATACGGGCTGCGGCGGCGCGAACTGGTGATGCTCGAGTACGTCGATTTTGGTCCCAATCCGCACGTCGAGCAGTTCGGCCGCTTCGGGGCACTCCAGGTGCGGTGGGCCAAGGGAACCAAGGGTTCCGGACCCCGACGGCGCACCGTTCTGACGGTTCCCGAGTTCGATTGGGTGGTTGGGCTCCTTGAGCACTGGCTCTCCCCTGACGGCCGGAAACGTTTCCCGACCGCTGACCGGTCCGCTAGCCTGTGGCCTTCGGAGCGCTCTGGTTCCACTGTTTTCCGCAACTTCGACCGGTCTTTTCAGCGGGTGCGGACGATCGCCGGCCTGCCGGAGGAACTGACCCTGCACACCCTGAGGCACTCGTACGTCACTCATCTGATCGAGGCCGGCTACGACCCGCTGTTCATCCAGCTTATCTGGGGCCGGAACCGGGGTGTCTTTGACGTGCAGCACGAGGCCCGTAACCGCACAGTTCCGCGTGATGGAGGTGCTTATCTGAAGCTGTCCATCACACGGGATCGCGGGAGGGTTCATGCAGGTTCAACGAGTTTTGGTGTCCGGTTCGCCGCTTGAGTCGTGGACTGTGCTTGATGATCATGGTGTCGTCGAGCCGGTGGAGCGGTTCCTGGCTTACCTGACCGACGTCGAGAGGTCGCCGAACACGCTCAAGGCGTATGCGCATGATCTCAAGGATTGGTTCGTCTTTCTTCGCCACCGCGGCATTGATTGGCGCCAGGTGGCCTTGGAGAACGTCGGCGAGTTTCTCGCCTGGCTGCGGCTTCCGCCTGCCGGGCGCGCCGCGGACGTGACGCTGCTGCCGTCGGCTTCCCATCACTGCGGGCCGGGAACGGTGAACCGCAAGCTCGCGGCGGTGGGCGGCTTCTACGTGTTTCACTCCCGTCATGGGGTTCCGCTGGGCGACCTTGTCACCGAGTTCGAAACGGTCCGGCACCGAAGAACGGGATGGAGACCGTTCCTTGCCCACCTTGCCGGGGACAGGCCGCAGCGGCGCCGGATCGTGAAGCTGCGTGAGCCCAAGAGGTTGCCCACGGTCCTGCCTGCGGTGCAGGCACAAGCAGTGCTGGATGCGTGCACTCGGCTGAGGGACCGGTTCATGTTCGTCCTGCTGTGGGAGTCGGGAATCCGTATCGGCGAAGCACTCGGACTAAGGCATGAGGACATTGCAGTCGCCGAGGGCGAGCTGACGATCCGCCGGCGGGTGAACGCCAACCGGGCCCGGGCGAAGTCCGTTTCGCCGCGCACGATACCGATCGGCGCGGACGTCGTGCGGCTCTACGGCGACTACCTTCACGAGGAATACGGAGATCTGGACAGCGACTACGTGTTCGTGAATCTGTGGGCCGGCGCCCGCGGCCGCCCGATGGGCTACGCGGCATTCTATGACCTGGTGAAGCGGCTGCGCCGTAACACCGGAGTGGATTTTGACCCGCACTGGTTCCGCCACACCTATGCCACCCGCTTGCTACGGGCCGGGACACCCATCGAAGTGATCAGCAGCCTGCTTGGCCACGCATCGGTCGCAACCACCATCGACGTCTACGGCCACCTCACTGTTGAGGACGCCCGCCGCGCCCTCGAAAAGGCAGGGCTGCTGACCGGAAAAGAGGTCACCTGGTGAGCTCCCTCGCATTGAATGAAAACGAGGACGGTCGCGGTCTGTTGGCTAAGCTCATGGGCACCGTCCGGCCCGAATTCAGACCCGAAATCGTGATCCCGGCCCCAGGCTCCCTCGTCTTCAACACCGAGCCCTGCCGGATCGACAAGTGTGAACGGCAACGTACGGTGAAAGGGTTCTGCAAAAGCCACTACAAGCGCTGGCTGGACCAAGGACGCCCCGAATTGGAGTCATTCCTCGCCAGCCCCGGCCCATTACCCGTAGGCGACGGCCCCTTGGCGGCATGCACCGTCACCTGGTGCCGCTTCGGTTCGGCCAGACGCGGCCTCTGCATCAGCCATCACGGGTTCTTCAGTCGTTCCAGCGAGACCGACGTGAATAAGTGGCTCGCTACCCTCTCCCCCGAGCCAGCCACCGAACGGCCCGAATGCAGGCTCGCGTTCTGCGACCTCTGGGCCCAAGGCAACTCGCCGTTGTGTCTGAACCACAAGTCCCGCTGGCACGCCATTGGCACACCGGATATCGACGAGTTCGTCGCCCGGTGCGAAAGCGTGGGCCTGGACCGGTTCGATTTCCGATGCCTGGCAGATCGTCCCCAGCTGCGGCTTGAGCTCCAGCACGCCCTGCAATGCCGCCACGATGAACGCCGGGCCAGTACCCGCTCCTCCGTTGTGACGCCCGTGATCCGGCTCCTCACCGACAGCGGCGTCACCTCGCTGCTGGAGTGGAATCTTGGCCAGTGGGCAGCGTTCTATAGCGCCGGCCGGGTGGGCCGCAGTCACCGCCACAACGGGCAACTCGCATTCCTGCGATTTGCCTACACCCGGCTCGAAGACCTCGCCGCCGGCACCGGCTGGGAGTCAGAGTATTCCCGCGACGTCTGGGCCCTGCACCGCCTCGGCTACACCGACACCCGCGGCACCCTCCGCTTCGACAAGATCCCGCAACCGTGGCTGCGCACCATGGCAAAACGCTTCATCCGATGGCGGCTGACCAGCGGCAGGGAAATCATCCAAGCCCGCATCGACCTCCTCGCCCTGAACCGATTCGCCGCGTTCCTCGCCCACACCATCCCCCACTCCGACGGCCCGGACTGCATCGACCGCGGCATCCTGGAACGCTTCCTCGCCGAACTCGCCCGGGATAAACGGGCCGTGACTTCCCGTGGCCGCGACATCAGCTCCCTGAACGCCTTCTTCGCCGCGATCCGCCGCCACGACCGGGCCAAGGACCTGCCGGCATCGGCGAACTTCTACCCCGAAGACTTCCCACGACCAGCCAAACGACTGCCCAGAGCCCTGGCCGATCACATCATGGCGCAACTCGACCAACCCGAAAACCTCGGCAAATGGACCAGCCCCGACAGTCGGCTACTCACACTGATACTGATGCGCTGCGGACTGCGCGTCGGGGACGCCTGCAACCTGGTATCAGACGGCGTGGTCCGTGACGGTGACGGCGCCCCATACCTTCGCTATATGAACCGGAAGATGAAACGCGAAGCCCTCGTACCCCTCGACGAGGAAGTCCATACCGCCATCCTCGATCAGCAACGACGCGTCCGCGAACGATTCCCCGAAGGCAGCAACTGGCTGTTCCCGGCCCCGAAGATGAACCCCGACGGAGCAAAACCGCTCACCACACACTCCTACCGCGGACAGCTTGAAGACTGGCTGGAACGCTGCGACATTCGCGACGAACACGGGCAAGAGGTGCGCCTGACTCCGCATCAGTGGCGCCACACCTTCGGGACAACACTGATCAACCGCGACGTTCCTCAGGAAGTTGTCCGGGTCCTCCTCGATCACACCTCGGCGGAGATGACCGCCCATTACGCCCGGCTGCATGACACGACCGTGCGTCGCCACTGGGAGAAAGCCCGCAAGGTCAACATCAACGGCGACACCATCACCATTGACCCGCAAGGACCTCTCGCCGAAGCCAGCTGGGCCAAACAACGCCTCGGCCGCGCGACGCAGAGCTTGCCGAACGGATTCTGCGGGCTGCCGGTTCAGAAAACCTGCCCGCACGCCAACGCCTGCCTGACCTGTCCCATGTTTGTCACCACCGCCGAATTCCTCCCCCAGCACCAAGAGCAGCGCCGCCAGACCGTCCAGATCCTCTCCGCGGCCGAGGCCCGCGGACAGACCCGGCTCATCGAGATGAACCAGGCCGTGCTGCACAACCTGGACCGCATCATCGACTCCCTCGACGACACCGCACCAGCCGAGGCCGCCGGATGAACCGCCCCGACAACAGCCGGCACCTGATCAAAGCTGCACAGCAGCGCGCCGCTCTCACCCGGTCCAAAGCCGTCCAAGCGCTGCGCACGCTGCACGCGGAAGGCCGACCGGTCACCTTCGACGCCGTCGCCAAATACGCCCGAGTCTCCCGGTCCTGGCTCTACACCCAGCCCGACCTCCGCGCCGAAATCGAACGCCTCCGCCAAAACCACGCCTCAGCGGAGCCCACACCGGCATCACAGCCACAGCGGGCAAGCGAGGCCTCGCTACGGCAACGACTCGAAGCGGCCAACGACAGAATCCGACGACTCAACGACGAGAACCAACGACTGCGACAGCAACTCGCACACGCCCTCGGACAACGCCGCCAAAGTCCATCACCAGACCCAGCGACCATCCCGAATCCATAACAGATCCACGAGAATGAAAGGACACCCAATGCCACCGTCATGCACGTCCCGGACACACCCACCAACCCAAAACCGCAGGCCAGAGGCACAGGAGCCCGACGGGCTCAAGATAATGCAACAACAGGTCGGGCACAGCTACTCCTCGACCACAGCCCTCTATACTTCCGTGTCGGCGGACTTCAAACAGAAGACCATCCAGAAAATGATCGCCCAGCGGCTACGCAGCGGCGACGGCGAGGGGAACGATCATGGCTGAACAGCGACGGATCGGCTACCGCTGGAACCTCCGGCAACTGATGGCTCGACGGAACCTCTGGAAGACCACCGAACTGCTCCCCCTACTCAAAGCCCGGGGCATCAACCTCTCCAACGCGCAGGTCCACCGACTGGTCACCGGTACACCCGAACGCATTCCTGCCCAGACCTTCGCGGCCCTCTGTGACATCCTCGAATGCACGTCCAACGACCTGTTCGAACCCTACGTCCAGATGCGCGCCGCCAAAACCGCCAACGCACCCAAGCGGCCAGAAGACCTGGGCATCACACCTGGAGCGCCGATCGCCCGCCGGATCCGCGTCCTGCCTCCGGAAGAAGATGACTAGGCCACGCAAAGCCGGCGACCCTACCAAATGGCCGGAAGCCTGCGGGCGATGCGGCGAACACCACAAAATCGCCGTCCGGTGGCCCGACGCCGGAATCTGCGGCTACTGCTACCAGCAGGCCAAAAGAACCCGAGGCACCTGCGCCTGCGGCCACAACGGCGTGCTGCCCGGACGCGTCGACACCCTGCCGGCCTGCCGGAAATGCTCCGGAGTTCAGCTCAACGTTGACTGCATCGGATGCGGGACGGAAGGCGAACTCCACTCCGGCAACCGCTGCTGGTCATGCATCCTTACACTGACCATTGACCGACTCCTCAGCCCAGACAACGAGCCGCCCTCCGCCGCTCTTCAGGTAATTGGCACCGCTCTGAAGTCCATGAAACGCGCCAATAGCGGACTCACGTGGATCCAGCAGTCGCACGTCACGGCATTCCTTCAACAACTGGCAGCCGAGCCTGTGATCACCCACGCCCGCCTCGACGAACTACCGGCGTCCCGGACCCGCGAATACGTCCGCGGCCTACTCGTCGAACACCATGCGCTGCCCCGTCGCGATGAACTTAGCATTAGGTTCAGCGACTGGGCCGAGCAAGCCCTCGACAGGATCACCAGCCCGAGCCACCGCGACATCATGCGCCTCTACATCCGCTGGCACCACCAGCGCCGCATGAACCAGATGGACGAAGTCACCCGAGGAACGTTCCTGCGGGCCAAACAGGCAGTCACCGTCGCCGTAGAACTTCTGAACTGGCTCAGCGATCAAGGTGCCGAACTCGCCGAAGTGAATCAAGCGCACCTGGACCGATGGCAGGCGGAAGGCCCGACGACACGAGGCATCGCCTCACGTTTCCTCGACTGGGCAACCAAAACCAACCTCATCGACCCTTCCCTGCAACTGCAGCCCCACCGCCGCGGCACCAGCCCACGACTCGACGCAGCCGCCCAGAACGGCCTCGTCCAGAACCTGAGCCACACGACCGACATGAACCCCAGAGACCGGGCAGCGGCTATCCTCGTCCTGGTCTTCGGCCAGCAAGTCTCCGGCATCGTCAAACTCACTTGGGACAACGTCACCGTGACCGAGGAAATCGTCACCATCACCCTCGGAACCGTCGAAATCGCTCTCACACCTCCGCTCGATGAGCCCTGGCGAGAACTAGCAGTCACGCCAACCCACCATCAAACGGCCGCGCACCCCAACAGCAACTGGGTATTCAGAGGCGGCTCGCCAGGCCGGCACCTCCAGGCCTCAACCCTCACCCAGCGGCTAAGCACGGCTTTCAGCAGTCGGGCGGCCAGGCTCGGAACACTTCACGAACTCACCAAACTCGCACCCGTGGCCATCATCGCTGAAGCCCTTGGCTACTCCCCGGCCACGATCGATCGCCATGCCCTGGCGTCGTCGGCAAACTACATGGAATACATGTCCACTTTCCACACAAGAGGCGGACTCGAGGAACCGCTTCGGACGGTGAAGTAGCATGGCCGCATGTGTCACCCGGACGGAATCGACGAGCCTCTGCAGTCGCTGCCCCCTGGGATGGCCAGGAAATATGCCGAGTACAGACCTGCTATTCCCGGAGAAATTAAGCCTCCCCCGACCAATGTTGGAGGCTACGACGAATTACTCGAGTTATGCCGGAAGAAGGGTATGTCGATTCCCCGCTCACGACAAGGACTGGTAGCAGTCGATTCTTTGATAGGGAGCGCAGAAGACAAGGCATCCCTGGAAGCGCTGGTCAGGCCCATAGGAATGTTCCTGGGCGATGTATTGACCCACACCATCCCTGGTGCGCACTGGAAAGTCATCAACGAAAGCTTCCCGGAGGTCACCATATACAGGCACACGAGTGTCTCAGTTATCCATGTTGCTCAAAGACGATTAACTCTCGGCACCCCGACACTTGTGATGAACTACGACCGCGCGGCGGACCTGGTGGGCCGAGAGCCACTTCAAGGCGACTGATGCGGCCGATAAGCCGGGTCCATTCAGGGCTTTAAAAATGACTCGCATTTTGAACATCCGCTCCAGACATGCCCCGGTCAAAAAGAACTTCTACTCGTCCCACTTCAACACGTCCCGCTACCAGTCGAAAATGAGCGGGGGAGTGCCCGAGGAAGGGGGTGTATCCCATACCAAAAGAAGATCAACCAGGCTCGGGCGGCAACGGAGCGAGCCGGGACTTTGTCAGGTCCTGTTAGACAGCCTTGGCGCCCGGCCTTCCAGTCTGGCGCCACGGTTGACGATGGATCTGAGCGGCCATGGAAACCGCGGCGGATTTTTTTTGGGTTGTCAGCAGGACTTCCTATCTGTGAAGCAGCCCTCCATTGACAGAGATTGTTTGTCCGGTGATGTAGCTGCTCTCGTCGGAGAGGAGGAAGGCGGCAAGGCTGGTCATGTCGTCGGGACCGGCTCCCTCCGCAATCCGTTTCGCTGCAGTCGACCCAACCCTCTAGATTCGGGGGTATTCGTTGGTCAACTCACATGATTCAGGACAGTTTCCGCACGTCCGGATTGCGTTGGTGAGTGCAATCGTTTGCGAAGAGGTTCTGATGTGCGTCACGATATGGGCCATTTTCCTGCCAGCGCCTGAGGCAATACGGGCTCGAGGATTCGGAGGGTTAGGCCCCAAACTGTATGCCCCTGAAACCTCCGCACGGGGACTTTCCTCCGAGTGTTCCAGCCCGGAAAACATAGTTCTTCTTCTCCTGCTGCAGTTTCGGAGGCCAGCACATTCACTGGTACATCGACCACCTCCTCGACCTCCGCCATTTGAGGCTTCCATACAAAGCTTGGTGTGATCCCCTGCAGTTGGACTACGAAAGGTGAAACTCGATAGCGGGTTACGTGGGTATCAATTGGTTCGAGTTGAGAGAGTAAAACAATTTGCTTGGTGCTCAATCCCAGCTCTTCGATAGTTTCACGAAGGGCAGTGTCCCAAGCACCTTCGTCCTGTGGTTCCCGATTGCCTCCAGGCAGCGAAATCTGGCTTCCATGTTGTCCATAGTTTGATCGTTTGATCAGTACCAAGCGAAGATTCCCCTTCTCGTCCCTGTAGAAAGGTATAGCGACTGAAGCCTGCCGCAGTTCCTGCATCCGTTTCTCCAAGCTGACTGACTGTAATCAGAAATGTCAGTGCGAGTGATGATATTGGTTTTTTTGGAGTGAAGTGTCGCGCTCAGTTCACTCCGGCCGTGGCTGGGGCCACTGATGCCGGGGGCCGACAACGAGAAAGGGATCCCTTCGCGGTGCGCCGCTGATTGGCTTACGTTTACAGCAACCAACTACGACCGCCCTGCGACATCTGTAGCATCTCAAGGGCAAGGCATCAGGGTCACCTTGGCAGAGGATCAAAGATCAACGGGCTACTGGAGTAACAAGCGGGACCGACCGCATTGTGGGTTGCAGCCGGCTAAAGCAGCAGGCCTTGCAAATTTTCAGCGGCGACGCGGATCATTCCCCCAAGTTCCGCGCGCAACTTGTCCGACATCCGGTGAGCCGGCACCGAAACGTTAATCCCGAAAAGCGCCCCGGACGGGCCCGTAATAGCCACGGCGACCGACGTAACTCCGTCTTCACTTTCCTCTCTGCTCGTGGCGTATCCCGCTCGGCGGATCTCATCAAGCTCGGCTTCGAGGTTTGTTCTTGTCTTGATTGAGTTTTCCGTCAGCACGGGGAGTTCCTTATTCGGGTACAGGGCCCGTAGCTGCTCCTGAGTGAGCCGGCTCAGCATCGCTTTTCCTGTCGCAGTGCAGTTGGCTGGCAGCGTGATGCCTTGGCGGGAGCCCACCCGCACTGCCCTTGAGCTTTCAATGGCATCAAGGAATCGGGCGTCTGTCCTCTCGAGCGTGGCGAAGTGGACTGTTTCCCCGGTTTGTTGGAACAGCTGTTCAAGTACGGGACGAGCGAGGGCCCTGATGTCTACCTGGCGTCTGATGGCGAAGGCGATGGAACTGAGCGCCTGGCCTGGTTCATATGCGCGAGTAGCCGGGTTTTGTCGCACGAAGCCTCGGTAGAGCAACATCCCCATAAGCCTGTGCGCTGTCGACGATGCAACACCAAGATAGTTGCTCGCATCTGTTAACCGGATGCTGGGCTGGGTTTCGAATAGCAGGAGCAGTCGCAATGCATTGTCAACAGATTCGATGGGGTACTGCGGTGGCGGGCCGTGTTTGGATGTGCCGTTCATAGGGTCAGAAGACATGTCAGATGTCCCCTCCGTCCCCGGGATGAGAGTCTGTACGCTCCTGTCGGCTAGCTTCACCATGCAGCGTTAATCCGAGCGAGTTCGTGTCTCCAAGCCGTTTGCGTGTTGAACGACCCACCGAGGTCTGGCAGTTCAGCCATGTCCGAGTCTGGGAGGTCTTTGAGCGCTCCCCCAGCTGAAGTCACCTGAAGCGACAACCCTGCAAGGGTATCTACGCTGATTGCCTGGAGTACTGCTTGCTCCACGCTCCCTGCGGCGCTGGTCAGCCCGTGTCCGCGGAGCAGCACGACAGGACGATCACCCATGGCGTGGAGCATTTCCGCAGCCAACTGGCGGTTCCTGACCAGTACTCCCCGCGGATACACGGGTACCCCGCCTGCTGCCAGGCGGGTGCCTGGAATATCGAAGGCTCCGACGATCGGGCGGATGCCAAGCCCGGCGAGGTCAGCTGCGACGACCCGAGGCGGGTGCGCGTGGACGACCGCGTTGATGTCGGGGCGTTGGCGTAACAGTTCCGTGTGCAGGGGGAGTTCGTTAGGGGCGGAGTATCCCCCCTCCAACTCGCCTTCAGCAGCGGGGTTGCCGTCAAGGTCGACCAAACGGATGTCGCTGGCTTCGGTGAATGCCAGCCCGCGCTCCTGGGGACCCCTACATCGGACCAGCAGGCTGTTCTCGCCGATTCGAAGGCTGATATGGCCGAGGATGCCGTCTGCCAGGCCACGGTGTGCCAGCACACGGCAGGCCAAAGCAATCGCTTCCCTCGCCCCTGCATGTGTCAGGGGTGACCAAGTCTGTCCCATCAGGATGCCGCCAAGGGTTGGGGGTCTAGCATTGGTTCGAGTTTCTCCCGCAGTTCTTGAACTGTTATTCCCGTACCCATGCCGCGGCGGCAGGCCAGGAGCGCCTTAGGCCAGTTCACGATGGCGGCACCACTCAGGCTGGTGCCGTCAACCGTATATAGCGCGGCGAAGCGCCCGTGAACTTCCGGATGTCCGATAACGACGTGTTCAGCCTTTCCGCCCACCCGGCCTACCACCTGGATCTTCCAATCGTGTTGGTCGCTCCAGACGTACTCGACGGGAGTGTAGGCGCGGGGAGTCTCCGGATGCGTGATGTTGTAAGCCACGCACGCGGCCTGCTCGACGGCGTTGGTCCAGTGCTCGATCCGGATATCTTCGCCATGTTTTTGGTGCCGCCATCGTGCAACGTCGCCGACGCCATATATGTGTGGGGCATCCACGGTGCGGCAGTATTCGTCGAGCACCAGGCCGTTGTCCACGAGCAGACCGGAAGATGCGAGCCAGGCGTCGTTGGGAACGGCGCCAATGCCGACCAGAATTGTGGCGGCCTCCAGGTTCTGACCGTTGGTAAGCCGCAGGGCGAAAGAGCCCTGTTCGCCGTCGATGGACTCGACTCCGGTACCAAAGATTGTCTTCACGCCATTGCTACTGTGAAGGTCTCCGAACCACTGTCCGACTTCCGCGTTGAAGATGCGGCTCATAGGGATCGGGAGTGGGTCGATAACTGTCACTTCCAGACCAAGCGCCCGCGCTGTCGCCGCGGCTTCGGCGCCGATGAAACCTGCGCCGACAACAGCCAGATGTCCACCCTTCGCGAGGTCCGCACGGAGGCTGCGGCCGTCGTCGAGGGTGCGAAGAACATGGATGCCAGGCCGCTGCCCCCACGGCGATGGGCGGGCGGAGGCGCCTGTGGCTATGACCAGGTTGTCGAAGTGCAGAGCTTCCTGACCTTGCAGATTCAGCAGGTTTCCTGCGATGTCGATCCCGGTTGCTGCACGTCCAAGTTGCAGCTCTATTCCTAATTCCTGGGCTTGGTCGCGGTCCAGTAGGCAGATGGAGGCTTCAGTTGCTGTACCTGCCAGGACAGTTTTGGACAACGGCGGCTTGTCGTAGGGCAGTTCCGTTTCTTCACCGACGAGAACGATACGTCCTTCGTATCCCTCCAGGCGTAGGGACTGTGCGGTCCGTACACCCCCGATGGAGGAGCCCACGATGACAGTTACTGTATTCAATTAGTCCTCCACTATCAGGGCGGAAACGGGGCAGCTGCGGGCTGCCTCCACGACCCGGGCCCGGTCAGCCTCGGGTACTTCAGTCTTGAGGAGGACTACGATCCCGTCGTCATCCAGATCAAAATAATCGGTCGCCCCGACAACGCAGTTGGCGTACCCCTGGCAGGCTGCTAGGTCTGCTTTTACGACTGGCATGCTCAAACTCCTTGGCCTAAGTGTTGCTGTTCTTCTTGAATTGGGGCGGTCGTTCATCCTCGGCGATGAGCGGACCGAATGGATTTCCGATCATGGCCGAAAACGTTGCCGGCGCCTGCCATGTCAGCGCCTCGAGTTCCAGCGGGCACAATGAAACCCACTGCGCGGAGCGCGGGGATTTGATCATCAGCCGGGAGCCATTGCGGGTCTCCACCCTTGTGATGTGCACCTCGGAAAACTCATTGGCAATCACGATCGGAGCGCCAGTGGCATGCGCTTCCAGCCGGACGCGTTCCTCTGCCGCGCGAATGGCGGCAAGGCGGTCTTCTTCCTCGCCTTCCCAACCAATTTTCATAGGAATATGGCCAGATTCTGCATGCGGATAACCGACTCATCCACCATGATGGTCCGACGCGCCAGTTCCCATCCGGTACCGGTGCGGCGCAGAAGGTCCTCACGTCCGGCGGACACCGTAGCGGCCTCCCGTACATCGCCCCTGCTGCGGAAGAGCAGCACCGCCGAATCAACGATGATTTCGTTCGGGTTGTCTGTGCGGAACGTCCGAACGTTCGTGATGTAGTGGCGCAACCGTGAGGGAGGGTCTTCGGTCCAGGCATGCTCTGTGGCAAACCGGGCTACCCGTCGGCTGAGCGAGTACCTGTTTTCATCAAGATGGGCCATACCGGGGGACGTGCTGTAGCCGGCACCCAGGGCGGTCGTCACCCGCACGGGCATCAGATAATGCACGTCCTCAGCAATCCGTGCCATCCATGCGTCATAGTCCTGGGCGTCCAGGAGGTAGGCTTCGTCAACCAGCCAACGGTGCGCCTGAAGGTGGAGCGCATCATCGAACGGGAGGGATTCCCCTATCCTCTGGGTGCGTGGGGCATGGCCACCGAGAACAGACTGCTCCGAAAGGGTCTTGCCGTTGCGATCGGTTTCAACGCTCATGGCCTAGGCCTCCTTTGTGAGGATCGGGTCGGCTGGGATGGCAGTGCTCCCGACGGCGGCCCGTGAAGGATCCGCCTCGGTGGCCGCGGGTGCCTGAATAGGATCGGTTCCGACGTGCAGCTGGGCCGCTTTCTCCATCGGTCGTTCGAGGTGATCAGCCCACCGCAGCAGGAGTTCACGCTGGTTGTATTCGCTGTAGCCGATTCGTGTGGAACCTGGTCCTGAATACTCATCTGAGGTCAGGGGTTCTACGACGTTCTGCCCGTTTTCCAGCATGCCCATCCGGCTGTTGAGCAGGAGGCGGCGGGCCATAGGGCCGCCCGCCGTGCTCGTCAGCGAGACCCAGTTTTCAACGTCGTCTTGTTCAAACATGCCGCCGCTGCCAAAGCACATGAGATATGCCTTGTACGAAAGGGCTTTGAACTCCTCTGACGCGTTCTTGTCCACGGCAAACCACGAAACGATTTCGGTCTCGTCCTCGCTGATGGGCTGCCATTGGCGGATGGAGATAAACGGCAGGACTTCGTCGGAGTCCTCTTCTACGCGGGGCCAGTTGTGGACGAAGCTCATGTTTGGGAAGACCGATGCGGCCGAGACCATGAATCCGTCCTTGCCGACTACATCAAGCTGCTCCTGGCTCCATTGCTCCTTCATCCGCGCGATCATGTCGTCGGGGTAGCCGACATAGCGAAGCCGTTCCTCCAAGGTGCCCTCGGGGAGCTTGTAGGTGGTACCGCCGCCGTTGCCGGCCCAGTAGGTTGTTCCGTCCTTGCGCTTCTCAGCCTTGGGTTCGCGGAAGAGACCGATTTCAACAACTGACGTGTGCGTTTGGGGAGTGTGGTACATGTCGCCGGCGAAGTTTTCGGCGCCGATCTTCCAGTTCGCTTTGACACGCCAGCGCTGGGGGCCCCGGAGTTCGATGCCGTCAGCGCTTTGCTTGGTGTAGTAATCCATGTAGAACTTGAAGTCGCCCAGGAAGTCCTCAAGGGGTTCCGCGTCAGGGTCAAGGCTGATGAAAATCAGACCGTTGTATACCCCCAGAGAAGGAGCGGGGAGCAGAGTCTGACCTTTTTTCTTGAAGCCTTCTTCCCCACCGTAGGCCTCTTTGTGGAACGGCAGACCCACGATGCGACCATCGTTGCGGTAGGACCAGCCGTGGTAGGGGCAGCGGAAATGCGAGGCGTTTCCCATCTCGGCCCGGCAGACCTGCATTCCCCGGTGGAGGCACATGTTAAAGAGAGCACGGATCTCGCCCTTTTCGTCTCGGGAAATGATGAATGAATCTTCGAGTACACGGCGCACTACGTAGTCGCCGGCTTCGGGCACTTCGGACTCGTGGGCAACGAAGAGCCAACTCCGTCCGAATAGGCGCTCCTTTTCGAGCTCGAAGATCTCCTTATCGTTGTAAATGTGTGCAGGAATCATGCCGCGCTGCACGTCCTGGATAACGCTGGTCTGGTCTGTCATGAGAGGTCTCCTTCGTTGGGCCCGCATGTCTTCTCTGTGTTGCAGAGAAGGTTTCTGTAATCAAGAGGATGACGCAAAATGTGAGGTTCGTCAACCCCTCTCGATTCCGTGAAGAAGCATCGTCGGAATCAATGGCCGTTTTCAGGCAGATCAGAGTCGCGTGCGGCCCGGTACACCTTCGGAAGCCTGCACCTCTGGGAGGGCATCGGCATTGTCCCCGTCGTCGTCGGTCTCCTCGGCGGTGCCGAAGTGCTGCAGTCCATGCTCGACAAAGACGGTGACACCAAGACGGCCGTGCCGCCACACCTTGGCGGCATCCTCGTCGGCGTCAAGGATTCCTTTCGCCACTGGTCGTTGATGCTGCGCACCAGTGCCATCGGTGCCGTCCTGGGAATGATGCCCGGTCTCGGAGGATCGGTGTCCCAGTTCATCGCCTACGGCCACGCCAAGCAAACCTCGAAGCATCCCGAGGAGTTCGGCAACGGTTCGATCGAGGGCGTGATCGCCGCAGGTGCGACCACGACAGCGAAGGACGGGGGCCACCTCGTACCGACGATCGCCTTCGGCGTGCCGTCGGGCGCGAGCATGGCGGTGCTACTCGGCGCGTTCCTGATCCTCGGCCTGAATCCTGGCCCCGAGATGCTGGGCGAGCACCTCAACGTGACGCTCTCGCTCGTGTGGATCATCGTGCTGAGCACGATCGCGGCTGTCATCCTCGGCTACCTGCTGATCCGTCCCCTTGCCAAGCTCACCTCGGTGACCGGAAGGCTGCTCGTACCGTTTCTCATCACGATGCTCACCATCGGCGCATTCTCGAACACCAGCTCGCTCGACGACGTCTGGATCATGCTCGTCTTCCTCGCCATCGGCGTGATGTGCAGCCGCTTCAAGTGGCCCCGCATCCCGCTGCTGCTTGGTCTGGTGCTCGGCGAGATCCTCGAGCGGTACTTCACCGTCAGCTACGCGCTGTTCCAGTTCAACTGGCTCAGCCGGCCCGGCGTGATCGTCATCGAGGTCATCATCGCCGGCATGATCATGTTCACCGCGGTCCGCACCGCTCGCAAAAAGCGCGCCGATAAGCGCGAGCTCCTGGCCACCGGAGGTCTCGTATGAGCACCGAAATGATCCACTCCATCGAAGGCGACGGCGAGGGCGGCTCGCGGGGGCGCCACGTGCACAAGCCCGATCTGATCATCACATCCGTGCTGCTCGTCGTGTTCGTCGTGGCGTTCCTGATGGCCACGGGCTGGAGGGACCTCGCCGCCTACTTCCCTCTCGGCGTCAGCGGCGTGGGTGTGATTGCCAGCGCCTCCTTACTCGTACGGGTGCTGTTCTTCCCGCCCAAGCCGGCCGCCCCGAAGACCAACGTGCCCGAGGCCGCCAAGTCGGTGGCCGAGCAGGAGTACGAGTTCTTCAAGAACCTCTCGACGCGGGACTGGATCACCTCGCTCGGCTGGCTCGGCGGCTTCTTTGTCGCACTGTCGGTCTTCGGTATCTACCTCGCCATGGTCGCCTTCACCGTAGGTTACCTGCGCTTCCAAACCGCCAAGTCGTGGTGGTTCGCCGCCATCTACGCGGCCCTGCTCGGCGGCGTCATCTACGTGGTCTTCGCGATCGCCCTCAAACTGCCGCTGCCGGGCGGGCTGCTCGGCCTCGCCTGAGCGCCCGTTTCCCTGCTCTCCCTTCCCGCGTCACCGCCCGGCCGCCTATGGTCCGGGCGCACCAAAATCGAAAGGACCCGTCCCAATGCGTAAGCTCGCACTCGGCCTCGCCGCCCTCGCCCTCGCCGGCGGCGCACTCACAGGCTGCTCGTCGGCAGGTGCCACCGGCGCGTCAACCTCCCCGGAGGACGCAGCGGCCAAACTGAAAAACCAGACGATCACGCTGGTCGTCCCGTTCGACCCGGGCGGGGGCTACGACGCCTACGCCCGCATGTTGGCCCCGAAGCTTGCCGACGAGCTCGGCGCTACAGTAATTGTCGAGAACAAGCCCGGCGCGGGCGGCATCCTCGCCACGAACGAGTCCGTGCACGCCAAGCCGGACGGGAAAACCCTCGTGCTGCTCAACGGCCCCGGCCACCTCGGTGCTGCGATCGCGAAGACCAACGGCGTCCGGTACGACGCGAAGACAATGAGTTACATCGGCCAAATCAGCTCCGAACCCGACGTGCTCGCCACCAGCAAGTCCTCCAGCATCGCGTCAGTGGACGACATCGCTGGCAAACGCTTCGCGGCCACCGGCCCCGGCTCAAACGAGTACATCGACGCCGTAGTTCTGAACCAGCTCCTTGGCATGGACAACCAGGTCGTGACCGGTTTCAAGTCCAGCAACGAGGCCAGCCTCAACGTTATCCAGGGCAACGTCGAGCTGCATTCGCGCTCGTTCGGCAGCCAGCAGCCAGGTATCAACGCCGGCGATCTTAAACCGATCCTCGTCATCGGCGAGAACACCGGTGAGAAGGAGATCAAGGACGTCGACAACCTCCTCGACGTGGTGAAGGGCGACCAGAAGGAACTCGCAACGCTGCACACGAAGCTCATCTCCAGCGGCCGCCTCCTCGCGGCCCCCCCAGGAATGGACCCGGGCACGCTGCAGACAATCCGCGACGCCTTCGAGAAGGTCATGACCGACAAGGCCTTCATCAAGGCTGCCGCCGACACCAAGCGGCCGGTCCACTATACGAGCGGCGACGACGTGCAGAAGCTCGTCAACGACGTGATGGGCTCACCACAGGAGTACGTCGACCTCATCACGAAGGCCTACACGGGCTGATCACCGACGTTCAACAGGGGGTGTCCCAGAAACCCTCCTGGGACACACCCCGTCTTTGCCTCAGGACCGAGGTAAGGCCGACCCGGATGCCGGCGAGATGACCTTTGCCCGGAAGAGCGTGCGCGCCATGCGCGCGAAACGATCGATAACGAGCGGCAAGGGCAAGCCCGATTGGCTACGGACGTTCTCCGCCGGCACCGGATCCGTCCCCACGCAATCACCCGCATCCATTGCATAATCAACGATGCCCTGCGCGAGGATGACGCCGTCCTGCTTGACGACCGCGCAAGCGCCGACCACGCCCATCGGTGTCCAAATCGTTCCGCCTGCCTGCAGGCTCACCTGCATTCCCAGCTGGCGCAACGAGGCGAGCACCCATTCAGACGCGGCTTCGAGCGGGTCCTCCGTTCCGCTGATCCCGAGCGTTTCCCTGGTGGCGATCGTCGACCACAGGATGGCCGCAGGTCCGGCAGCAAGCCACTGCCCACCGGGCGTGGGGCGCGCAACAACGGGCACGTCCTCCCGCGGCGCTGTGCGAGACGCTTCCTCCGCGACCAGCACGACGGTCCGGTCCGGCTGCCAGAGACGCATCACCGCCCCCCGTCGTCCCGCAGAGACGTCCGAAACGAGGCCGAGGTCACGGGCGACGCCATCGAGGGGAGCTCGCGGCTCCGGCTCCACATGAAGCTCCCAGCACGGACGCATGCTTCCATCATAGGGGCCTGGTTCGGGACGAACGGGCGGCGGAAGTCAGTGACAATCTCAATGACCGGTCGACACACCACCGGATCCTCGGCTCTCCCGATCCAGGGTCTCGTCATGTCCGCGTCATGTCCAAGTTTTCCGACCCGTTCGCTGGGGAAGGGGCCAACCAAGGCGTGTGAAGCGTCCCCGATCGTTGGCGAGCCGGTCTTCTAGGACGACCGCGGTCCATTCCGATACCTGGACGAGAGACTATCGGGCCTGGACGGTGAGCCCTGCGGGCTTTCGAACCACAACCGTTTGCTGGACCCTGACCATTCCTCTACAGACACATCACCGCCTTTGATTGTCGGCGCTCGAACACCCACCGTCCCCGTTGTTGCAACGGCAGAGCGGGCATCGAAGCCATTAGAACGACATCAGGGTGGTCAAGAACAAAGGCCTACCACTGCCTCTGCTGTACAGAACTTTTATCTGGACAGCAGTAAAGTGATGTGTTTCACTTGTACAACCACGGATCTGACACGAAGATGAGGGAGAGCCGAATGAGTTTTGAACCAATGGGACGCCGCGGATTTATCAAGATCACAGCGGCAGCGGGCGGGACGTTATTTCTGGGAGGCCTCACGGCGTGCGGCCAGGACAGCGGCGGCAGCGGCGGGGGTAAGAAGGGATATTCCGGCGACGTTGCTATTACTGGTCTGGCCAGTCTTATTCATTCCGCCCCCTTCTTTATCGCCCAGACGGAAGGCTACTACGAGGAAGAGGGGCTGACCCTTGAGCATATTCAGTTCCCAGGGGGGCTTGACACTGTTCGAGGAATCGAATCCGGCATAGGTTTCGGTACGTCGTCCACTATTCCCGTCTTTATCGCGGCCGAGAAGGGCATGGACGTAAAAATCTTCGGCAATGTTTATACGGCGGCTTCTGTCGACTTCATTGCGCTGCCCGACTCTCCCGTCACCTCCATTGAGGATGTCAGGGGCAAGAAAGTGGCAGTCAGCACGCCAGGATCAAACTCCTCGTATTTCGCAGACCGCACGCTGCGGGCCGCTGGCTTAGTCCCAGGCAAGGACGTTGAACTTATCAGCGTCGGCTCAGCGAGCGATTCGTGGACCGCCGTCTCCCAGAAAGTTGTTGACGTAGCGTGGACGGCTTCGCCGCTTTCCGAGAAAATCGCCTCCGAAAGCGGAGCGAAGGTGATCTGGCGTTCCCGCGACTACGTAACGGACTGGTCGGACACCTGCCTCGTCGCGACAGGATCCTTCATCGACGAAAATACCGAGGCGTTGAAGGGCTGGGGCCGTGCGCTCAAGAAGGCGATGGACCTGATTACCAACGACCTCGAAAAGGCCGCCGACGCCTACGGGAAGGCAATCAAATACGAGCCCAAGGTGGCTCTTGAGGCGCTGAAGAACTCGCAGAACTTCTACAGCCTGGACTTCACCGATGCCCAGCTGGCCGCCGTCGTCGCCGCCGGTAAAGAACAAGGCCAGATCACCAAAGAACCGGACATGAACGCCATCGTTATGAGGAACTTCCTTTCATGAGCCAGATATCCCCGATCGATTCAGTAGGACACGACAGTGACGTCGTTTTCGACAATATCGGAATGACTTTCGGCACCGCGACAGGAGTCACCCACGCAGTCGCTAACGTTTCGGGCGCCATACCGGAAGGCAAATTCGTTTCCGTTATCGGTCCCAGCGGCTGCGGAAAAAGCACCTTGCTTGACATGGTCGGCGGCCTGCTGAAGCCCACGCAGGGTTCGGTCAGCATAAACGGTGAAAGCGTGACCGGCCCCCGGCGGGACACTGCCATGGTGTTCCAAGAAGACTCCACCCTGCACTGGCGCACGGTCCTGGACAATGTCGCTTTCGGCCTCGAGGTCAAAGGCGTCCCGAAAGCGGAGCGCCATGAGCGCGCCCGCCGCATGATCGAACTTGTCGGGCTCACCGGTTTCGAGGACCACCGCCCCGGCCAGCTTTCCGGAGGAATGAAGCAACGTGTTGCGATCGCACGGGCCTTGGCCATGGAGCCGCGCGTCCTGCTCATGGATGAGCCTTTTGGCGCCTTGGACCAGCAGACCCGGCAGTTCATCGGCCGGGAACTGCTCCGTATCTGGGAAAAGACACGCAATAGAGTCCTGTTCATCACCCACGATATCCAGGAAGCCGTGTACCTTTCCGACGAGGTTTGGGTCATGTCAGCCAGGCCCTCCGTTGTCAAAGAGGTGGTAACCATCGATCTGCCACGGCCCCGGCCGGAGGGAACCCACGCGCTGCCAAGGTTCCGTGAGTTGGAAGACCACCTCTGGGCGCTGGTAAAGGTTGAGGCGGAGAAAACGTTGGGACCAGGGGCGCGGCTGGCGTGAGCGTTCTGGAGAAGACCCCGGCCGTGCCGGCCAAGCAAAAGGCCGCTATGGTACCGCGTTCATCGCTGGTCGTTTGGGCAATCATTGTGACGCTTGTCGTTGTCCTTGAGCTCACTACCAGAACCGGCATGATCAGCCGGTCCCTCATGGTGCCACCATCGGAGATTCTGACCCGGCTGGCCTCGATCGTCCCGACGGAACAGTTTGGCCAGGACGCAGCCCGAACCCTTACTACCATTCTGGTGGCGTTCACCATCGGACTTGTGCTGGGAGTCCCGCTCGGGGTTTTCTTGTGGCGGGTACCGGCTGCAGGGCGCATCCTTGAGCCCTTCATCGTCACCGGCTATGCAATGCCCACTTTGTTGTTTTATCCGGTTCTTTTGGCCGTGATGGGACTCAACGCGGGACCGATCATCGTTATAGCCGCATCGATGTCCCTGATTCCAATTGCGCTGACCACGATGGTTGCCCTGAACGCCATCAAGCCTATTCTTCACAAGCTCGCCAATTCGGTCAGCGCCTCCCCGCGGCAGTACTACTTAAAAGTTCTCTTTCCGGCGGCGACGCCGCTTATTTTCCCGGGCGTGAAGCTCGGATTTATCTACGCCGTCATCGGCACCGTTGCCATGGAGTTCATCCTCGCGTCCCAAGGAGTCGGCTTCCGCGCCGGCTTCTACTACCGGGAACTGAACACAGCAGACATGTGGGCCTATATCGCTGTTGTCATCGTCCTCAGCGTACTGGTCAACAGCGTGCTTACCTGGCTGGAGAAACGCATCAGAAGGGACATGCTGTGAGTACCGATGTAACGATTCCTTCGTTGCCGACAGTCACCACTCAACAGAGTGCGAACAGATCCAGGGTCATCCGGGACAACGTGTGGCGTGCTGCCGTGTTGGTGGCCTTGGTGCTCCTGTGGGCACTGCTGTCTTCCATAAGTGACCTCGTCGCTTCGCCCACTGACTCGCTCAACGCGCTGGCGAAGCGCTTCGCCGATGGCTCCATTTACCGGCACCTCAACGCGACCTTGCAGGCGGTGGCTATCGGTTTCCTCATCGCTGCTGCCATAGGCTTTCCACTGGGCTATGCCATTGGCCGGAGCAAGTTTCTCGGTGCCGTCTTCGATCCCATCGTCGCAGGCGCCTTCGCCATCCCGCGCGTAATCTTTTTTCCCATCCTTCTCCAGATTTTCGGAGTGGGTGTGGGAGCGCAATCGGCGATGGCCGCGCTGGCAGCGGTATTCCCCATCATGGTCTCAACAACCGCAGGCGTCCGCGCCATCAACCCGCTCCTGCCCAAGCTGGCACGCTCGCTGAGCCTATCCCCGCTGCAGACGGTGACCAAGATATACATTCCGGCCATGGCACCCTCGCTCATGGTTGGCATCCGTATCGGTTTCAGCATCGCGTTCATCAACGTGATCATCGCCGAATTCTTCGCTGCGCGTGCCGGTCTCGGGCTTTTGGCGCTGCGGGCCTACGGCATGCTGGACCTGCCAACCATGTACGGCATCATCGTGCTCCTCGCTGCGATCGCACTGGCCGGGAACCTCGCCCTGTGGGCAGTCGAACGGCGGCTGGGCAACAAGGTCTAGCCCCAGGGGGCCTGCACGCCCGCTTGCCTACGTGTCTGAGTACTGAAACGCTCTAAGAAAGGGGAAAGCATGTCTGCGACTGCTGCCCGAGAGGAATACCAGAGGTTAAGGTCCCAATTCAAGGAAAAGGGACTGGGCGGAAGGATCGGTTTCGGGAGCCGCCCGGCGCTTCTGGTGGTTGACATGATCCGCGGATTCACGGATTCAAGATCGCCCTTGGCCGGAGACCTTGACGAACAGCTAAAGGCAGCCCAGGAACTTCTTGGAAGAGCTCGGGGCGCTGGCGTTCCGATCATCTTTTCAACTGTCGCGTACGACACCGACCTGCAGGAGGCCGGTAAATGGATCCGGAAAATCCCGTCCAACAGCTGGTTGGTTGAGGGAAGCGAATGGGTGGAACTCGACGACAGGCTCGAGCGCCAAAACAATGAAATGCTGCTCGTGAAAAAGTATGCATCCTGCTTTTTCGGCACCGATCTCGCGGCCCGTCTGGTGTCCAAAGGCATCGATACGCTGATCCTCATCGGCGGCACCACCAGCGGATGCATCCGGGCTACCGCCGTGGATTCATGTTCCTACGGATTCCACACCATCGTTGTTGAGGAGGGCGTCGGAGACCGGGCCGAACTGCCGCACCTCGCCAGCCTTTTCGACATTGACAACAAATACGGCGATGTTGTCGGTCTGGAAGAAGCAAACACCTATCTCGAACATGTCCGCGGGTAAGCCCGGCACGGCGCAGAAATCGCCGTGCCGGCTCTCTAACCGGACTCCGACCCAAGGGCGGCGTGCCATCATCCTGCAAAGGCCAGACCGTGGGCCTGTCCGGCGCTGACAGAATCCTGAGCATTGCCGCGACGGTATTGTTCTCGTTCGCCCTTGGAACCCTGGCAGTGGTGGTGCCGATATTGGCCATTGCCGTGGGGTACAGCACGGTCGAAGTCGGAATGATGGTTGCACTTGCAGCAGTCTCGCAGTTAGTGACCCGGATCTTCCTGGGAGCACTGATGCGCAGGGTCCCAGACAAAGCCCTCCTCGTGGGAGCAGCGCTCATGATTGCCGTCTCGTGCGCTCTGATCGCAGTCTCAGATGCATTGGCAATTTTCGTAGTATCCCAGCTGGTCCAGGGCTCGGCTCGAGCCTTGTTCTGGACCAGCAGCCAGACGCACGCCGTCCGCATGTCGACCTCGTCTGTCAAGGGACTGACTGACGTGAATCTCGCCGCAGGGGTCGGAGCACTGCTGGGGCCTGCACTTGCCGGTTATCTCTGGGAACTTTCGACACCGCTGCCGCTGATCGTGGCGGCAGCGGCAGGATCGGCGGCCGTCATCCCTGCTGCCCTTCTGACTAGGCTTCCTGTGTTCGCTCCGGAGCATGCCACAGGCGGAATAATGGCGCGAGGCCTCTGGCGGCGCCCTGGCGTCGATGCCGCCTGCTGGATGAACGCTGGAGCGGGCGCCTGGAAGAGCCTCTTGGACTCCTACGTTCCCATCGTGCTCTCCCTTGCCGGCCAACCCGTCGCCGTCATCGGAATCCTGGTAGCCATACCCAACGCTGCCGTCCTGGCCGGAAGTGCATCTGCGAGCTGGCTGCGCAGGCGGGGAAACAGGACGTCCCTTCTCACGGGCCTCCTGGCCACGGGGACGGGCTTGGCCGCGGCGGGGCCACTGGCCGGCGCCGCAGTTGCCGCCGCCGCCGCCCTCGCTGTTTCCGGCGTTGGTGCCGGGATCCTCCAGACTGTCGGACCGGCCATAGCTGCAGATGAAGTGCACCCGGAAGAACGCGGGGATGCTCTCTCCCTGACTGGCACGGTACGGGCTTCAGCGCTCTTCCTAACACCGTTTGTGATGGCACTGCTGGTCAGCGTGGTCCCTGTTGCCGCAGCGCTGGTCACGGCCGGCGTCCTCATGACCCTTCCAGCAGCTGGAAGTATCCGCAGAAAAGACCTTCCAGCGCAGATCGCGCCAACAGAATCAGGTCCAGGCAGGCCGCTCCAACAAACTCAGCTTGAAGCTCCCGAGAAAAAGGTGCCCGATGACAACTGAAACGACTGACACCACTGCTTCGGACATTCCCCGGCTGAAATTGCCGCACGGACACACCATTCCCCGGCTTGGCCTCGGAACCTGGCCGATGCTGGAAGACGAGTGCGAAACTGCGGTGCGTTTCGCACTGCAGAGCGGTTACCGCCTGGTCGACACCGCGTTCCAGTACAGAAACGAAGAAGCAGTCGGCCGGGGCATCCGCACCGCCGGCGTCCCCCGATCCGAATTATTTATTTCCAGCAAGTTCAACAAAGAGTCCCACAGCATCGATGGAGTGCAGCGCGCCTACGACGAGAGCCTGCGCAAACTCGGCCTTGACCATCTGGACATGTTCATGTGTCACTGGCCGGTTCCGGCCTTGGGCAAGTACGTGGACGCCTGGAAGGGCCTTGTGAAGTTGCTGGAGGAGGGCCGTGTAAAAGCCATTGGAGTTTCAAATTTCAAACCAGCCCACCTGAAGGACATTATCGATGCAACGGGAGTAGTTCCGGACGTAAACCAGATCCAACTGAGCCCCGACCTTGCCCGGACTGAGCCGCGCGCTGTCCACAGGTTATTGGGAATAGTCACCGAAGCCTGGAGTCCTATCGGTCGGTCCTCCGGTCTGCGGGCGAATCCGCTGATCATCGAGATCGCTCAGCGCCTGGACAAATCTCCAGCCCAAGTCCTGCTGCGGTGGCATGTCCAACAGGACATCGTCCCCATCCCGCAAGCATCCGACCCTCTGTGGCTCAAAGAAAACTTATCCGTTTTCGACTTCTCGCTCACCGCGGGAGAGATGGCCTCGATTCGGAAGTTGGACAGGGGCGAAGAGGCCGCCCGTGATTCTGACTCACCCGAAAATGGCCATTGACTCGGCCTATGCTCCTCTCTCTGAAGTGAGTTTCTCAGGGGCGCTTTCGCTCCGCCGTGGGGGCCGAAAATGTACTGCTGTGGGGAACCTTTGCGGTGTCGGGGCTGCCGGAGCAGACTGAAGAGTGTGTTCCGGTCGACCCCGGTCTCTCTTTAGTGCCGGTGAGCCTGTAAGTGAGTTTGGTGGTGGAGGGCGCAGCTTTTGTCCGCGGGACCGTGGAATGTTGCCGTTGAGCACGAATGTCAGATTTGTTGTTTATCCGCCTTCCCCGGGACACAGACGCCATCTGTTGGACTGTTCGAGGAAGGGTGAGCTCTCATGGAGGTCATTCACCCGCGCTGCGCGGGTGTCGATATTTCAAAGAAGGACGCGAAGGTCTGTGTCCGCATCCAGGGCCGCGGCGGCCGGTCCACCACATCCACCATCACGACCTGGGGTTCGATGACGGGGCAGATCCTGGGGCTAAAGGAACACCTCCTGGACGAGCACGTGGATCTGGTGGTCATGGAGGCCACCGGTGATTACTGGCGCCCCTTCTACTACCTGCTTGAAGACGACGGACTGAACATCATCCTGGTCAATGCCCATGACGCCAGGAACGTCCCGGGCCGCAAAACCGACGTTTCCGACGCTGCCTGGCTTGCCGACCTGGGCGCCCACGGGCTGGTCCGGGCCTCCTTCGTGCCCCCGCCTCCGATCCGTGAACTGCGGGACCTGACCCGGGCCCGGACCATCATCACTCAGGAACGGACCCGGGAAATCCAGCGCCTGGAGAAACTCCTCGAGGACGCCTGCATCAAACTATCCTCGGTAGCTTCGAACATCACCGGGGTCTCCGGACGACTGATCCTCCAAGCACTCATCGACGGGCAGACCGACCCCGCGGCCCTGGCAGAGATGGCCCAACGCCGGCTGCGGTCCAAAATCCCTGAACTCACCCAAGCCCTCAACGGCCGGTTCACCGAACACCACCGCTACATGACCGGACTCTATCTGCACCGGATTGATGCCCACACCGCCGATATCAACGACCTCAGCGCCAGGATCGAGGCGGCGATGGAGCCCTTTCGTTTCGCCCGGGAGCTCCTCGTGAGCATCCCGGGGTTCAGCACCACCATCGCGGAAATCTTCATCGCCGAAACCGGCGCCGACATGAGCGCATTCGCCACCGCAGGGCAGCTGGCATCCTGGGCCGGTACTTCCCCGGGATCCAACGAATCCGCCGGACGGGTCAAATCCACCAAAACACGGCCCGGCAACCGGTACCTCAAAGGTGCCCTGGGCATCGCTGCTCTGTCCTGCGCGAAATCGAAGAACACCTACCTCGGTGCCAGATACCGGCGCATTGCCTCCCGGCGCGGACCCGCCAAAGCCCTCGTCGCCGTCGAACACTCCATCCTCACCGCAGCGTGGCACATGCTCACCACCGGCGAACTCTACAACGACCCCGGCGCCGACTACTTCACCCGGCAGACACCCGTTAAAACCATGGCCCGGGCCGTCAGACAACTAGAATCCCTCGGCTATCAAGTCATTCTCGAACCCCTGCAACAGACCGGATAACACCGCTCACCCCACGCACCCCACCGCACTCACCTAATTTTCATGTCAGAGGGGTTGACGAACGTCACATTTTCAGTCATTCTCTTGAATGCAGAAATATTCTCTGCAAATTATGAAAGGTCGGTTCCATGCTCAACCCGGTGCTAACTCAAACAGGTCCAGTCCAAGGCCGTGAAGATGACGGGGTGCGCAGTTGGCTCGGGATCCCCTACGCCGCGCCGCCCTGGGGCCGGCACCGATTCGCACCGCCCCAGGCCCCTACTCCATGGAGCTCTGTTCGCGATGCCTCCTCGTACGGGCCCCCGGCGCCCCAGGGCCTGCAACTGCCTGGCTCGGAGATCCCGCCGTCAACCGATCCGGCACCTGACTGTCTGACCCTCAACATCTGGGCCCCGAGTGCAGCTCCAGAGGCATTGCCGGTCATGGTGTGGTTCCACGGCGGAGCCTACCTCGCCGGGGCAGGTTCAGAACGGGCGTACAACGGGACCGCACTGGTCCGCGAGGGCGTCCTGGTTGTCACCGTGAACTACCGGATGGGTGTGGACGGCTTCGGACAGATCGACGGCGCCGTTTCCAACCGCGGGATCCTCGACCAGATCGCGGCACTGGAATGGGTGCGGGACAACATTGCCGGCTTCGGAGGTGACCCGCAAAAGGTCACAATCTTCGGAGAATCCGCAGGCGCCGGATGTGTCCTGGCCCTGCTAACCATGCCACGCGCCCGCAATCTGTTCCATCGGGCCATCGCCCAGAGTATTCCTCGGATGTTCGTCTCCCCACCACTCGCGCACTCGGTCACCCAGGCCGTCGCCGCCGCAGCCGGCATCGAAGGAACAGCAGATGCACGCACCCTTGCGACGTTGACTCCTCAGACGCTGGCCGACGCAACGCGGCTGGTCATCAGCACCATGGGAAACCGCGCCGACGAATGGGGTACCCTCGCCTACACTTCCTCGTCGTTTGGGCCGATCTTTGGGCCGATCGTGGACGGAGACACGATGCCGGAGGACCCATGGACGGCGCTTCGAAATGGCGCCGCCCGCGAAATACCCATAATCACCGGCCATACCCGCGACGAATACCGTCTTTTCACCGCCCAACAAAAGCGGTTTAGCATCACCACGGAAGAAGCGGACACCGCCCTGCACATCTTCGCACCCAACGGAGACGCCGACGGCTACCGCGCCATTATGCCGCAAGCAGAACCCGGGGAGCTCTACGAAAAGGTCAATACCGACTACCTGTTCCTCGCCCCTACACTGCAGGCTGCCATGGCCGGCGCCGACGCCGGGGGACACGTGTTCGTCTACGAGCTGTGCATCGACCCGGTAGGGGGCATGGGCTCCCCGCACGCCATTGACTTGCCCTTGACCTTCAACACCCTGGACACCGGAATGGGAGCGCTGATCCCGGAGCCAACTGACTCAGTGATCGAATCCGGCATCCGGATGCGCAGCGCATGGACCCGCTTCGCCGCAACCGGAAACCCGGGATGGCCGCAGTGGGGCCCAGACCAGTCGGTACAGATATGGGGCGGCGAGAACCCTGTGGTGCGCTACCCCGAATCGGAACGGCTTGAACTGTCCCTGACGGATAGTTGCGGCGCCCTCGAGCTATTGCAACATCAAGAGCTGGGCCGGTGAACGCCCAACCAGGACGCCGCCACCGCTTTCATCCTTACCCGGCCCCGTGATTCACACGATCGAACGCTGCGCAGGAATTCTTCCTCGTTCGCTAGGGCGTGTCTCCTAAAGCTGTCAGCCAGATGATGATTGCCCGGAGAACTGCTCCGCCGCGGTAAGTCAGGGCGAGCTTGTCATAGCGGGTCGCCAGGGCCCGCCATTGCTTGAAGATGTTGAAGTTTCGTTCGACGACATTTCGGCCCTTGTAGTCCTCTTTGTCGAAGGCAGGCGGCCTGCCACCGGTGGAACCTCGTCGCTTTCGGTGGCCAATCTGGTCGGACGGTTGCGGGATGACTGCGGTAATACCGCGGTCGCGGAGGTGGGTTCGGATCGCTCTCGAGGAGTAGGCCTTGTCACCGCGGACGCGGTCCGGGCGGGTTCTGGGTCTGCCCTGACCCGCCCGGTTGATCTTCAGCTGGTTCATGAGGTGGGCGAACATCGGCGCGTCCCCGCCCTGGCCCGGAGCGACTAGCAGAACCAAGGGCCTGCCTTTGCCATCAACCAAGGCGTGAATCTTGGTGCTCAATCCGCCCCGGGACCGTCCAACCGCATGATCGTCCGGCTCAGCAAACAGATTCATGTAATTCGAACCGGCCCCCTGTGGTGCGCGGCAGGTTGGTGCCGTGCTGGTGGGCACGGTTCACCGTCGAATCGACCGAGACCGACCAATCCACTTCACCCTGAGAGTCCGCGACCGTCAGCAATGCAGCCAGGATGCTGTCCCACGTTCCGTCACCGCTATAGCGACGGTGACGCTTCCAAATGGTCTGCCACGGACCGAACTCGGCAGGCACATCCCGCCACGCGATCCCGCACCGATACCGGTAAATGATGCCCTCGACCACGCGCCGGTCATCCCGGAAAGGACGACCCCGACGACCATCAGAGGACGGCAACAACGGCTGGATGCGGGCCCACTGCCCATCGGTCAAAACAGAAGTACGCGACACCCATCAAGCATCCCGGCTAAACCAACTTGAATTTAGGAGACACGCCCTAGTCGAGAACGGTGCGGATGTGGCTCCGACCGCAAATGTGCCACAAGCTGTGGCACTTGCTACGTTGTCGCAATGATTCCCAGGCGCGCACGATCGCCGTCATGTACTTCAGGTTGCGGGCAGAGATCCATTTCATGTGGCAAACCGGAAAACCGCATGTTTCAGATTGATTCATCTGGTGGTATTCGCAGAGTACTAGACGACATATGGTTCTTATCGGCCAGTTCCGACTCATCGGTTTAAACAGAGGGCCTATCCATTATGCCTGTTTTGGCCACGCTGTTGTCAACAACGGCTAGTTACATCTCCTACTGCAGTTCTTGCGCTACGCGGTCCTTCAGAACTCCGATCAGACTGAACTACACCCCAACCTGACGTCAGGCAGCAAGGACAAAAGCGTCAGAATAGGGCCCCGACCAGCCAATTGGCACACTTCGACGGAAGGGTCTAGATTCCAACCGGACGGTTACGCTGGCGAACCCTCCTGCCCAAGGGATGCCCGATCTCTCTGTTTTGTGCAGAAACTGTTGGCACAAACTCCGCTGGTCCGACACCCAGCAGCCCCGGGCAGGTCTACGGCCGCGGGAACAAGGAACGGGAACAAGCAGCTAGGGGTAGCAAACTATCCTCCAAGGTCGGGGGTGTAGTTGTTGAGCAGCGTCCGAGTGAGCTGTTCCCCGCGGATCGCAATGGCGTCCAAATCAACATCCCTCATTGGAGCGAAGTTCGTCGGATAATTTTGGACTCTTGCGCGTGGGACGAGGTCCGCCAAGGGCATTGGCAGCCGCTCATCTCGCATGCCGAGGTAGACGTGAACAATGCCCTTTACCTCCGCGTGCTCGCGGGCCAAGTGAATCCGGCTTCGGGCAGAGTCCTGAGATTTTGTGTGTGTGATGTCAAAACTTTGGGCGAGCCTGCCGGCCATGAATCGAGCCGCGGAACGCTCAGTACGTCCGCGTCCGGCGTCGACGGCGACAATGTAATCGAGATCGAATACGTGGGAACTGTACTTGGTTGAGCGGCCAGGGAGTAAGGGAGCAAGGCCAAGGTTGTCGTATACACCACCGTCGGTCAAAGACAATCGCTCGCTACGTCGATCACCGTCTCTACCAAGGAATTCGTAACTTCGGCACAAAGCGGGAAGTAAAACTGGGAACGCCGCTGAGGCTGCGACTGCTTCCGCAACAGTTACCTCATCGAGGATTGTCCCGAACGGCGAAGATGCGCTGAGAGCGCTGCCGAATCGCACTGCGTTACCGGTTCTCATGTCTGTGGACGAAATCACGGTCTCGATGCCTGCATGGGTCACATCAGTGATGAGCTTGGCTCCGAAATTACGCGACGACAGGGCATCGACGAGTGCATCAGTGCGGGAATAGGAGCGCCCCTCCTTCGAGGCAAGTGCCCGGACAGCGCTGGCGATTGCACGCCCCGCTGCCCGTGGCGTGAAGGCACGTCGAGCAAGCTCAGTTTGGAGTCCCCCACGCAGGAGCGTAGTGACGGAGTCGTCAAACTCATCGAATCGTTCCGGTCCGTAAGCCCACATCGCAGCGAGGAGGCTCCCCCCACTGATGCCCGAAACGACAGTCACCTGGGGAAGAAGATTGCGATCGTGAAGGGCTCGTAGGCTGCCGAGGCCGAACGCTGTTGCGCGAAAGCCGCCCCCAGACAACGCGAGTCCAATCCTCGGGCTCATTGGTCCCTGCCGATCCCTGCGCGTTCTCCGGCACCCGTAGGGAATTGCCCTGTTGGATAGGTATATCCCCCAGGGAACCAGGCACCCGAAGAGGTGAGGAACGGCGCGACCATTCCCTCCTGTCGGCTGGCGGGGTTCCGATTGATCACCCGGGCGTAAATGTTGGGCAGGGTCCCGCTATCGAGCCAACCCTCCCAAATAGGAGCATTACCCCCGAGGATGAGCATTAGCGCACGGCGGCTGCCACCGTCCATCGCGACGATGTCGGCCATGCCTTCCTCGTCCCTGTCGCTGGGGGAGGCGACTCCGTAAGGATGCGTGTGCCACATGCCCACAAACCCGACCCGATTCGCAGTGGCGGTGCTAAGGGAGGTAACGATTTCTTGTGTTCCTTCTGTACCGTGATCGAAGTATGCAGCCGAAAGGTGGCTGTCCGGTGAAGGACCTGCGACCGTGTCGATGAGGACCGTCTGCGTCGCTTCGTCAAAACTCCCCAGCAGCATCCCGCCAGTTTCGATCCGTCCGCCGCGGACTCTGCGCCCACGACGGGTTTCTGTGCGCAACTCCGCTAGGGCGCGAGCGTTAATGCGGACCTCATAATTTCCGGTCTTGTCTGGGAGGATCACGTCATTTCTCCACCCGAGGCGTACGGGTCGCGGGCCCCTCACTTCAGGGGAGAGGTCGCAGCCAATTGCGGTCATGGGTTCAGCGTCCGTGCTGGCAAGGACTGAGACCGCGGAGACGAGTAGCGCTGAGGCAAGTGCTGCTGTCTCTGCGGCGGAACCAGTGAACGTGGGGGCGGAGCAGCCCGGTTCGGGGAAGAACCGCTCGGTTCGTGGCGGATTTGGGAAGAGATCGTCGGCGAGGTCCTTCCATCCGGCAGGTGCCGTGATAGCGGTATCGATGGAAAGGCGGCGGAGGATGTCGTGGCCGCTTCCGGTCGCTCCCGGCAGGGAGATTGTGGCCACACCACGTTGTGCTGTGTGCCCGAACAGCGCACTGATGGTCGCCGGCCACTCGGCGCGGATGGCTCCACGGGCTCGTTCAATACCGACGCGAACACCGATGTCAGCTGTTGCGTCGACGATGAGATCGTACTGGAGCAGGTCTGCAGGGTCGGTAAGTGTCCCTGTCACGATGTTCGCGCTTGAGCTTGTCACTGTCAGGTCGTGCCGGATTCGAGACAACCGGGTCGCGAGGCGTTCGGCCTTGTTGTAGCCGATGTCCGCGTCTTCGTATGGCTGCCGGAGGAGGATTCCGGGTGTGACTGCTCCCTTGTCAATCACATGGAGCTGCGCGACTCCTGCCCGGATGCATTGTTCAGCGATCGGTGCTCCGAGGGCTCCGCAACCCAGCACCAGTACCCTTTTGCCGGCCAGCCACTGGAGAGGTGAGCCGGCATCTCGACGCCGCGTCACTTCTGGGCGGGCTTCGTGGATGACCATCCACTGCAGCCTGGCGAAGCCGAGCCAGTCATGGGCCAATTTTCGCACCCGTGCGGCGAGCTCAACGTGCTCTGGACTGACCTCTTGGAGTAGGTCGGTGATGTCCGCGCCGAGGTCATCAAGATGCCAGGCTGTGATATGCGCGAGGAGTACTCCCGGTTCGAGGCGGCGCGCGGGTGTCCCCAGCAGCATCATCGCCGGTACGGCGTCATCGCCCTCAAGTGTCACGCCGATGGCTTTGTTGATTATCCGGGCGTTGACGAGGACCCGTAGGAGTTCGTCGCGGTTGAGGCCGTAGGTGTCGAGGGCGCCTGCGAGGAGTGCAGCCGTGGTTGGGTACTCCATTTCGAGGGTGTCGCTGATCAGCACGAGCGGCGCAGCGAAGTACGCTACGCCGTTCTCGCCCTGCGCGCGCAGGTCGTCTGCAACGAGCCGGTCAATGATCTGTTGCCTGGTAAGCCATTCGAGGACGTCAATCCGCTTACCGCGTTTCGCGCACCATGCGTAGAGGAGTTTCACTCGTTCTGGTCCGGCGTTTGTCCAGGGCACAAGATCTCCCAAGTCCGGGCGGACAACGACCCAGCCGTGCTTGTATGAGTGGTATGCGACTGGTGGGTGCAGTGGCCGTCCAGCCGGGTCCAGCTCGCCGGCTGCAGCGCGTTGAAGCCACAGATTTAGTCTTGCGATCAACCCGCGCATTCCGTCGGCCGGGTTCCATTCCACGGAAGGTGCCGCGTACAGGCAGAGGTGGCGTCCCCATTGGACGTGGGGTGTTCCTGCCCACCGTCGATGCGCGACGTTGACGTCCGGGTGCAAGTCGGGGAAGGACGGGCCGACGATGATTTCGAACCGTTCCCGTGCGCGCAACCGGATTCCGCCATTGGCGGTCTCGATCCCTGACGTGTCGAGCGAGACCGTGAGAGTGGTCAGGCCGCTCTCGGTTACAGTTCCCAGCAGCTGGATAGCACCGTCGCTGATTTCCGCAAGTTCGGTAAGCTGCCGTTGCGCGAGTTCGCTCAACGACCGAACCCGACCGGCGTCTCCGGTGCATGCCGGCCGCCCCGGTCAGAGGTCACGGCCGCGTCTACCCGCTCGGGGCCAGCAACGACCGTGGTGGCCGCAGCCGACCGCGGAATCTTGTTCGCCACCGCTACGGCGGCCGCGGTGACGGCAGCGAACCGCCGGCCGACTGCCGATGCTGCGAGTTCTGCCGCGGCCTCGGATGCTGCCGACTTGACGAGGTCGCCGCGGATGATGCGGGCACCAGCCGCATCGACACCAAACACAACCGGGGAGGGCGCTCCCTCATCCACCCATGACATTGTGCAGATGACCTCATCGGAGATCTCCGCGTATCGGTCAGCCGCCATCTTGTGCGGAGGATTGTTCCCGTCGACGTCTACATCCGGGAACACCGCGCTGCTACACACAACGGTCCCGCCAGGACGTGCGTTGCGCTCGAATGCATTGAGCACATCCATCTGGAGCTGCTCCGTGCCCTCGGCATCCCTCTTGTACATCACCCGCTTGGAGCAATGATGCGGTGCCAGCAGCAAATCCCACGCGAGGTACTGCTCACGGTTGTAGTACTCGCTGTAATCGAAGACCTTCATGATCGTGTCATGGGCAAGGTCGCCGAACAGCAGCACTTTCCCATCAACACCCGTTTCGTCCGTCAACGTAACCTGCATCGACAGAGAGGTCTCGTTTCGAGCGGCGGCTGCGTCGTCCCTAAAGGGGGCGTGGATAAACGCCTCGAACACGCCGGCGCACTCGTTTCCATCAAGCATCGTCAGCGACTGGCCGGGCCAGGCCAGATATTCTTCGGGCAACTCGCTGTAGGCATGCGAGCTTTGCTCATCGTCATAGCCGACAACACGAATTCGATCGCCACTCGCCGGGACGCCACCAGCGCTCACGGCCTTCATCGTGGCCTCGATTCGCCGCTCCGACTCCTCACGGAACGCAACAGCGTCGCTGCACAGCTCCGGAGCGTCAGGGTCGTTGTACTCGCGCCAGAGGCGCGGTGTCGCCCACAACTCCCCAATCGTCACCTGCTGCAGGAGGTCAGCGAAACCCAGGCAGTGGTCCTTGTCGGCATGGGTTAGTACAAACGTCGCGAGATAAGGCTTGCCCCCGACCGCTGGGAGCGCCTCGACAAGACGGTCCACCACCGCAACCTCGGGTGTGTCATCATCGTCCGCCTTCGCCATATCGTGAATGTCAACCTGCATCACGACCAGATCGTCAACTACCACCGTGGTGCTGTCTCCGGTACCAACCGGCCAGAACACCACTCCGCGGGCAGGAAGCCCCTCGAACTCACTCATGCGGCGCCTTTCTTCTCCAGGTCATCGGACGTGACTCCGGGCGTAGCACCTACCGTACCGGCAGGCTCCGACAGTTAGACGAGGAAAGCCACGCCTGACGAAGCCTTTCGCTACCGGCGGACTTGGACCAGCGAATGGCCGGGGTAAGCATCCACGTCCGGTAAATCGGCGCTCCGGTTCAGAACCCGTCTGGACTGCTTTTCCGCTGCCCGCAGGCGGGGGACAATCCTGGTGGGTTATCCACCGCTACTTCTGCTGAGGGAGCTTTCCTGGTGGCTCCCGGTTTTCAGCCGTGGATAACCCGGATTGACCCCAACTGTGGACAGCTCGCGAGGTCACCTTGAGCGTTGGAAACAGCCGGTTTAGAACAGCCCTGCGGGTGGTTCCTCGCAGGGCAGCGGGGCGAGTTTGGAGCGGTGGCCTTCGTCCGGGGTGCAGCCTTTAAATGGGCCGTCTGTTGAGAGCAGGACGGACATGTGGTGGTCTGCGTGGTCGCGCCACCAGACGCTCATCCCCGTGGTGCCGTCCAGGCGCAGGAATTCCCAGGCGCGCCAGAGCGCTTCGAGGCGGCTAATGGCTTCGGCGTGCTTCCACCATTGCGGGCACCAGGTCACCCCGCCTTGGACGTTCAGTTGCCGGCGGTAGCTCGTGGCCAGCTTGTTGCTGACGAATTCGGCGACATTCGGGTAGAACAACTCAGGAGCTTGCGCGTCCTCCTCGGTCGACTCCGTCGCGCCGGCCGAATTGTCGTCCGGCTCTTCGTCCCACTCCCCCAGGCCCTCACTCATGTGAGGCGCCCGCGGCGATCCACCGGTTCCCGGCCGCGACCGCCGGCTTGTTCGCGGGGTCGTGTGCGGCGATGGAGGCCCGGACCGCGTCAGCTTGCGGTCCGCTCATCCAGGGCACCGTTTCCAGCAGCGCCGCGGGGGTGCCGGAGGCGAACATGATGGCCCGGCCGCGAGGAAAGGCGGCCAGGTCCGAGACGTCCAGGGTGCGTTCCTTGCGGTCGTCGTCGCGGCTGTAGGAGGTGCCTTGTTTGGAGCGGCTTCTGGTCATGTTGGAGTACCTGTACTCCCCCACGAGCTGGGCAAGCTCGTTGAGGAATTCGGCTTCGGCGACGCCGCCGCCGTAGACCTTGATGTTGGAGGCGCTCCAGAGTTTGCGCATCCCGTCGCGTCCCCAAACTTCAACGCCTTGGGACCAGGATTGGAGGATGGTCATCAGGACGATGCCGCGGGATCCGTAGTGGCTGTAAAGGTTCGGGAGCTCCCGCCAGCGGCAGACGTTGGCTGCTTCGTCCAGGACACCGACCATGGGTGTGGCGAGCCGGCCGCCGGGCGAGTGGACGGCGAGTTCTTCGGCGGCCTCGACAGTGGCCACGGTCAGCGCGGTCACGAGCGGGCCGGCGGTGCCTTTGCCTTCCTTGGACAGGCTGTACAGGGTGCCTTTGGAGCGGACGAATGCTGCAGGGTCGAACTGCGGCCGGGTGTCGTTGTCGCCCTGCGGGGTGACCCAGCGGGCGACTTGGCGGTTGGTGAGGCAGGAGGCCATCTGCAGTGCCGTGCCGTACACGCCGCCGCGCTGTTTTTCGGGGGCGTTGATGACGCCGCCGACGGCGTTGGCGGTCTGGGTGAAGCCGTGGGATTTGAGGATGTCCACCGCTTCATCGTCAGCCGGTCGGGTCAGCCAGGTGTGGACCTGCGTGATCGGCCGGCTGTCGAGGGCGGCGGCGAGGAGGAGCCCGGCGAGGAGGTCCTGGCCGGCGGGGTCGAAGTAGGCGTCGGTTTTGGCGTCGGGGCCACGGGAACCGGCGGCGAAGTGGTCGGCCAGGCGTGCTGCTTTCACCTCGTCGGTGACGTAGGACAGGGGGTTCCACCACCACGTGGGTTCCTCGAGGGCGACGGACTGCGGGTCGAACACCCATACGGGGCCGTCGGCGGCGCGGACGTCGCGGGTTCCGTCGACGATGTCCCGCTTGTTCGAGGTCACCAGCGCCGCTCCCGGGGCGGCGAGGATCGCCGGGATCGCCCGGGATGTCGTCTTGCCTGTGCGGGGTCCCCAGATGTCGATGTGCATGTCTTCCCAGGACCCGTAGACCATCTGTCCGCCGAGGACGGTCTTACCGACCGGGACGCCGGGTGATCCTGTCACGCCGAGGCGTTCGGCGGTGGCGGTGGCACCGCGCAGGCTGAGGGCGCGCAGGTCGCGGCCTTTGGCCATGTGCTGCGCGGCGGCGTCCACCCGGGAACGTTTGGACCGTTTGCGCAGCACCGACCGGACCACCAGGACGGAGACGACGATGATGATGACAGCGAAGCCGATCAGGACCCAGGTTGCGGCCGGGGGCCAGGTGACCTTCTGGGAGATCAGGCCGAAGACCAGTTCAAACGGGTTCGCCGGCAGCTTCTGGCCATCACGGGAGAGCATCGATCCCAGGTGTACGGCGCCGGTCACCGAGCCAACACCAAGCACCACGGCCGTGATTAACACCCACAGCAGGACCGTTTCGGTGTCGAGCCGGGAGCGTTTGCCGCTGCTTGGTGCGCCCATCAGTTCGCCCCCTCGCCGGTGTTGTTGATCGTCCAGCGTTTGTTGGTGTCGTGCAGCCGTTCTTCGACGCTGGTGAGTTTGAGTGCGACCGGGATTCCGGGGCGGCCGCCGACTTTGAAGAGGAATTTGCCCAGGCCCGGGCGGACGCGTTTGCGGGAGCCGCCGACGTCGGTCCATGATCCCGGGTCGGCCCAGGAGATGAGGCGGGCCTGTTCGGCCCTGGAGAGGGTGACGGCTTTGTTGAGTTTTTCCATTTCGGCCCCGGGCAGGGCGCCGCAGACGACCATGCCGGAGCGTTCGACGAAACCGCGCGCTTTCATCCGTTCGGATTCGGTGGGCAGGGCTTCGAGGTCGCTCATGGTGTGGGTGATCATGGCCTGCCCGACGCCCTCGGTGCGGTTGAGACGGGTGAGGGAGTCGACCCCGGTCGACCATGCCTTCACCGGAGCGCAGGGCCCTCCAGAGTTCGTCCATGACGACGAAGTAGTTCCGGCGTGGTTCCAGGCCGGCGTCGGCCAGGGTGTGGGCGACTTGGACGGTGGCGAACCCGGTTGACCAGCAGGCC